>NZ_LWFU01000406.1:0-5553 GCF_001635135.1 Oleiphilus sp. HI0080 | reverse complement strand
ACTAGGCTATGGCTAGATTACGAAAAACCGGTTTACGCTGATGAGTATCGAGACCTGTATGGTTGCGAACCTAGGTATGATGCGCAACTCGCTTTATTCGAATTTTCAACAGAATTTAGTGACCAAGCGTTAGCGTCAAGCAATCATACCTTGCACAATACCTACATGAAGAAGTGCCAAGACTCCGCTCGACTCGCAGAGCGTTACTGGAGCTTTGACTACCGAACAACGACGCACTTGATACGAAATATACCAGCGGCATTCAACAGTGAGCACTTATCACAAGAGTTGAGTATTTCTCCGCGAGGCTTACAGAAAAAACTCAACACTCTTAACACGTCATTCTCTGCTCTTTGCATCCAGGCTCGCGCCGAGCTTGTCAAAGTGTTTCTGGTTCAACAAGGAAAGTCGATAGAGGCCACCGCCGAGCTCCTGGGCTTTCAAACGACATCCGGATTTCGTCGTTTCTTTAAAACTGAATTTGGCATGTCGGTCGGGAATTTTTTAAGCCAAATTAGAGAGCGTGAATCGCAGCAAGAGCAATCCAGCATTCCCGTTTCAGCCAGCTCGAGCTCAACAAAACGCTCTACTCACAGCAAAGCCAAGCAAACAGAAGCTTGTTAGGCCAAATCAATTTACCATCAACTAGATGGTGTTATTTCTAACATTGACCACCCAATTCAAGCCGTCTGCGCATTTTCTTTGAGGTTTAGAGGTCCAAATTGGGCACTAAGCCATGTCGTTGGATTCCAATCTCGCTTTATTTATATAGAATGCATTCTAGGCTTAATAAATACCTTTAACTTTCCAAGAGAAAACGATGAAAACGATCAAGAAGTCCTCCAAACTCGACAATGTGTGCTACGACATTCGCGGTGTTGTTGCCCATGAAGCGCGTCGACTCGAGGAGGAAGGTCATCGGATTCTCAAGCTCAACATTGGCAACCCTGCCCCGTTCGATTTTGATGTTCCTGAAGAAATTCAAACGGATGTAGTACGTAACCTTCCTAACGCGCAAGGGTATTGTGATTCAAAAGGTTTATATTCTGCGCGCAAAGCCGTTATGCAGCATTACCAAAGCCGCGGCATTCTTGATGTAGATATCGAAGACATCTATCTTGGAAACGGCGCGAGCGAGCTCATCGTGATGGCCATGCAAGCTCTGCTTAATAACGGTGATGAGGTGCTAATTCCAGCTCCTGACTACCCTTTATGGACGGCAGCCGTGACGCTGAGCAGCGGAAAGGCCGTTCATTATCAGTGCGATGAGCAAAGCAACTGGCAGCCCAATATCGATGACATCAAGAACAAAATTACCGACAAAACGAAAGCCATTGTTGTCATAAACCCAAACAATCCTACGGGAGCGGTTTATAGCAAGAAGTTGCTTCAACAGATTGTCGATCTAGCACGCGAACACTCTTTGATCCTGTTGGCTGACGAAATATACGACAAGATTCTTTATGACAAAGCGGTTCATCATCCGATGGCCGGCTTATCCCACGATGTCGTCACACTCACCTTCAATGGGCTATCCAAGTCGCACCGTGCAGCGGGTTATCGCTCTGGCTGGCTACTCATATCGGGGCCAAAACATACAGCTTCAGACTTTATTGAGGGGCTTGATATGCTGGCATCGATGCGTTTGTGTGCAAATGTACCTGCGCAGTTTGCCATTCAAACCGCGCTTGGCGGCTATCAAAGCATCAATGACCTGATTGTCCCTGGCGGGCGTTTTTACGATCAAAGGGACTTGGCGTGGAAGAAGCTAAATGAAATCAAAGGCGTCAGCTGCACAAAACCAGAAGGCGCTCTCTATCTCTTCGTGAAGCTTGATCCCGAAATTCATAAAATCTATAACGATGAGATGCTAGTGCTCGACTTGCTGAAGCAGCAGAAAATGCTCATTGTTCATGGAACAGGCTTCAACCTGCAAGACAACCAGCATTTTCGCTTCGTTTTCTTGCCTCGTGAAGACGTGCTTGCCGATGCAATAGCGCGCTTTGAATTATTCTTAAGCACCTACCAACAAACCCCAGACATGGCCAGAAGCAAGTAGCGCTAAGATGTACGATATACATATTGAAGAGTTTTATCGCGACTGTGCGCGTGTTTTGTTGCAGCTCTATCAAAGCTTTCCGCGAAAATCTGCCGTATTTGTAGAAGATATTACAGGCCCAGACATGCCGGACGAATACGGCATACACAGCGATCGCTTTCAGGCATGCTTTGGGGCAATGATCTGGCTAGAGAGCGAGGGCTACCTAGTATATGAGGCGCTGATTCGTCAGGAGGCAATCGATCAAGCTTGTCTTACTTCACTCGGCTTGCGGCTGCTTAATCAAATCAGCAAAGAAACTGATGTGATACTACCGGATGGCGCCCCCAAGCACGTTCCCAACGTTGAGGTACTTCGCTACACGATGAAAAAAAGCACTTCTACACAGCTTGCGAGTTTGATGATTCAACTAATCTCTGAGCACCGTATTCGCTAAGCGCTATAAACGACTTCATACAATACAAAATCATCATAACCACAGAGAATTTTTTGATAACCGGCAAGCGCATGGTTTAACTCATCACTACCACTATCGACTCGTAGCGGCTTACCCTGCAATGCATGCAAGCGTTCCTGCGTTCCGATAAACTGAAGATTCTGCGCACCGACACGCTCCAGAACCCGCGCACTCAATTGCTGATTACCTCTACCAAGAACAATCCCTTGCCCACCAATAATCGACAATAAAATACGAACATTGTCGTACCGTTCAATTAACTCGAGAATATCTGGTTCGTTCAAGTCACGTCCAACTAGAGCATCATTCGCCCAGGCATCCACACCCAGCAGGGTAGGCTGATCAATCCCAAGCTCTTCCTTAATATGCTTTAAGCTTCCGCCAGATCCCAGCAGATAGAGCGTATCCTCTTCTAGAGTCTCTACGATAAAGGCAGAAATTTCATGCAAGGCCATCTCATCATCAGGAAGGCCACTGCATTTTACTGACTGAACGAGCAACTGGTCATCAGGAACCATTAACTCGCCAAAGTGCTTTGTAATAACACGTCCTTCCTTGAACGAACGTTCATCGATATCCCGCACTTCGGCTTGTCGCACTGCAACTAGCTTTCGCGAGAGCATACTCGTCACAACAGAAAGCGCGGCCTGCGGAGTGATTGCAAACACGCCAGAGTGCATCTTCACACCACTAGGAATCCCCAAACATACTTGTTGAGACGTCAAACCTCTACAGACATCTCTGGCCGTGCCGTCGCCACCGGCAAAAAGCAATATATCGGGTCGCCCCTCCTCCAGAGTGTGCACCGCTTTTTGCGTGTCTAACGCGACCGTATCGTTACGAACATGATGCGCTACCTCAACATCAAAATCATAGTCAGCGAAGTAAGCCTCACCCATAGCTCCGCTTACCGTACTAAAGCGAATTAAGGAACGAAACTCTTTCAAACCTTCCAGCATGATGGCTATTTTTTGTGGTATCGCCGATTCAACCCCTAGCTCACGGGCGATTTTCGGTGTTTCTGGTGCGTCACTGCCCTTTAGACCACTTGGCCCACCAAGGCCTGCAACAGGATTAACGACAAGAGAGATATGAAAGATGCGTGACATTAGTGGCAAATCGTATAGGTAGTCTTAATTGCGAGGAGAAACAACTAGCAGTGCTCATAAATAAAGTTGTTCAGTATCAAGCGTGCATCTTCGCTAAGTTCAAGAAACTGAACACCAAAGACAAAGTGAGGCTCACCCATCACTTCGGATTCAACATGTGCATTACGAATAATCGCAGCAAGCCCCACATTGCGAACCATCTCACTTAACTCTAGATCAAAGTCTAAAAGCAGCTCATGGCCAAACTCACCCAATCTTTCACGGGAACGGAGTTTCGCGCCTGTTTTGCTCAAATCCTCAATCACCCCCTCTTTGGGCCAAACGGCATCAATATTGAAGTCGCTATCTATATTTGCACTAATGCGTGTTTTTATTCGCTCAGAACTTCTTACTTTACGAATCTCGACATTACTCGGATAAGACAAATACATATGCGGGAAAGGATCGGTTACCACAGACAACACGCGTGCAGCGAAATTAACAAAACCGGTTTTGATTAGAAATCTGGCTTTGAGCAAGCTACCTTCTTCGAGAACATTCTCTAGCGCGTTCTCAGGAATAGAGACCACCAAGGCTTTATCAACTTGATAACCAATCAACGTGACTTGATCTCGCCTTGCCGGTGATGCTGTATCCAGCGTTAGTAACGTTCCGACTGGAACACTCAAGGCTCGAAAGGCTGTTCTATCAGGGTATCCTTGCCGTAACACCGTAGCTACGTTGTCTTCCTTAATCACGCACTATTCCTCTATGCTTTGATATTAAAACCGAGACCTTTGAACTTAGAGAAGAGCTCAGAGGAGCCTTGCTTCAGCTGTATCTTTACACCCGAGAATTCACGACGACAGCGGTAGTTTTTTCGTAACTGATCAAAGCCCGAGGCTCTCGTTGCCTCATCGTCTTGTAAAGTTCGCATCAATTGCCCGTGGTCATGACGAACATCAAAACAGGCACGAATCGCGGTATGCAAACACCATTGCGCATCTGCCGTTGAAGTAAATGCCATACGAGACAATGGGGGCTCCTCTAAGAATTGCCCGAGAGAATGCCGAGTTGGTAGACCAAGAAACTGGCAAACACTGCGATAAACCATTTCAGTCCCCGAGACCTTGCCGTCGAAACTATATCCTGCGATGTGCGGCGTACCTAAATACACAAGCGATGCAAGCTCCGTATCGATGTGAGGCTCATTCTCCCAAACGTCTAAAATCACTGTCGGGGCATTTTCTTGTTTTAACCGTTGTTTTAAACAGGACTCTCTGACAACGCCGCCCCGACTGGTATTGATCAGGACCTGATTCGCCCCAAGCGCGCTAATTTGCTCAGCATCGATCATATACTGCGTGGGAAATTCACCGTCATCCGTTAGAGGTACGTGCAACGAGATTACGTCACATTGGAGCACCTCATCGAGAGAACATAGCGCCTCTTCCGTGTCTTCTGAAGTTTTGAAAGGGTCATAAACCTTGGTAGTCACACCAAGACGCTGAAGCTTTTTGTTCAGTCGACGTCCGACATTGCCATAGCCAATAATGCCGACTGTCGCCTCGTCTACTTCAAAGCTGTGTGTGTCGGCTAAAATCGACAGACAACTCAATACATACTCAACGACCGAGTTTGCATTAGCCCCAGGGGCCGCTGCAAACCGGATGTCTTGCTGGTTCAGGTAATCAAGGTCAACATGATCCTGCCCAGCCGTGCATGTTCCCACAAAACGAACGGTTGAGTCTTTTAGTAAACGCTGATCAACCTGCGTAACCGAACGTACTAACAGCACGTCGGCATCTAGGATATCTGAGGAAGTTATCTCTCGGCCGGGCTTGGCAATTAACTCGCCAAACTCGCCGAAAAACCTATGGAGTAGAGGGATATTCTCGTCGGCTACAATTTTCAAAAGCACCTCTGATGCTGGTGATTTCTGCGGCCTT
>NZ_LWFU01000405.1:0-4897 GCF_001635135.1 Oleiphilus sp. HI0080 | reverse complement strand
AAGAAATCCTACGGCTCGAAACTTCAATATCTTGAACTCAAACAAGAACTCATCGAAGAGCAGCAAGATCTTGCCGTGCAACAAGCACGACTGAATCAGCTCAAGCAATCCGAGCAAAGCATCAGCACACAGCAAACGCTCTATCTCGCTGAAAAACGCAAACAAACATTGGCTGAGCAAAACGCCTTACAAGTCCAAAGCGATGCCTTGTCCCAGCAAGTGACCAAAGCAGAACAGCGCTTAACGCACTATACGCTTATCGCACCGATCACAGGGCAAGTGCAACAACTCGCGACCACCACCATTGACGGCGTTGTGCAAAGCGCCCAACTCTTAATGCACATCGTGCCGCGCGACAGCGCACTCGAAGTCGAAGCGATGATTCAAAACAAAGACATTGGTTTTGTGCAAGAAGGCCAGAAAGCCGTAGTGAAAGTTGATACCTTCAACTTCACCAAATATGGTTTGATCGACGCGCAAATTAGTTCTATTTCGGACGATGCAATTTCAAATGACGCTAGTAATACGCTGCAGAATGAACGCCAAGGGCTCGTCTACAACGCGCGAGTGACACTCAACCAAGACAAGCTGCTCATCGAAGGGCGCGAAGTGCGCCTTTCACCAGGTATGTCAGTGACAACAGAAATCAAAACAGGCCAGCGAAGGTTGATCGAATTCTTCCTCTCGCCTTTGTTGAGGTATAAACAAGAAAGTTTGGGGGAGAGGTAAATGCAGGGAATCGCTAAGCTATTTTGGATTGGAATTAAAGGGGACGCATTTATTTAATTTGCTGCGCCGTACAACAAGCACCATTAAATCAGCTCACACGTAAGCAAAGAACTTAGGTACAGCTCTTTCTTCTGGCATAAAAACCCGCTCGATAGTGTTTTTTTATACTTAAAGACTCTTAGCTTTGCGCCGATAAACTACGATACCATCAAACTCTATCCTTGAACTTAGCGGGGCAGGAACTGACATGATCTCTTTTCTAAATAATCTTTTTCCAGGGATTGGTTCGGATCAGGTTAAAACACGCGTTTCTGATAACGATGGACAAGCGCGTCCGTCAGACACGGCAACGCTGTTCTCGCAGGGTTTAAAGCGCGGTCTTGGTGTTGATGTTCCGCCATCTTCGGCCAACGACCCGGGCGATAAAATCTTTGATGTTCAAGCGGTGGTCGATACGGTTTCAGGTTTTATTGAGCAAGCGATTTCCAAGCGGCGCGACGAGGGTGCAACGCAAACTGAGCTTGATGATCTCATCTCTCAGGCTCGTGAAGGCGTGACGCAGGGCTTTCAGTTGGCGCGAGATGATATCGACCGCGTTGGCCTACTCAGCGATGATCTCTCTGATAATATCGATGCGGCAGAGCAGGGCATCAATACACGCATTGATAAGCTTGAAGACACTCTTAAACCCGCTGACGAAGGTGTGCTAACGAGCCTTTCGAGCACGGCGTTCACTGAAGGTCGGCTTTTTGAAAGATCGCGCGCTAGTTTTCAGTTTGAGCTGAAGACGCAAGAGGGCGATCGTATCCAGATTTCTGCGCAGGAGTTGTTTCAGCGTAAAGCGCAATTTAGCACCATTGAAACCGATAATGCTTCTGCGACGAGCTTTGAGTCGAGTACGCGATACTCCAGTGCATTTTCTATTTCGGTTAAGGGTGATTTAAACAATGACGAGGTGGCGGCACTGGATGCATTATTGGTTCAGGTTGCGGATATTAGTGACTCGTTTTTCGCGGGTGGCATTGAAGATGCGTTTAATCAGGCCTTGTCTTTGGAGTTTGATAGCTCCCAGATAGCGCAGTTTAGTCTCGATCTAAAATCATCTAGTTTGTCTGTTGTTGAGCAAACTGAAGTGCGCACTTCGAAGCTGAGCAATCGCATTCCGGAAGAGTATCGCCCACCACAATTACCGCCGGGTTTGCAGACATTGCTGGCAGATTATGCCCAGCAAGTGGAAGAGCTACTGGAATCTGCAAAAGCGTTTAGTAACAAGGTCGGATTACAAGACTCTGGCGAGTCGTTGGTGCAAAACCTGCAACGTGAGTTTGATCAGTCTGTTGGACGTTCTTATGGGCCGTCTGTAGGTCAGGGTAATGGAAGGAATGATTTCTTTGATGCCTTGTTAGCGAAGCTCTCGACCTAAGAGGGCGAATCGTTTGACGGGTGTTTTGTTGAGGAACACAGTCATGATGCACTGTGTTCTGAATGCCTGTTGCTTATAGCCACTTTCGAATTTTTTGTTCTAGTACCTCGGGTGTAATGGGTTTGGCGATGTAGTCGGACATGCCTGCGTCTAAGCATTTCTCTTTATCACCCTGCATGGCATTGGCTGTCATTGCGATGATGGGTAGTGCTTTCAAAGCATCGATTTCTCTTATTTTACGAGTGGCCTCGTAGCCATCCATTACCGGCATCTGGCAATCCATAAAGATGAGCTGATAGTGCTGCGGGTTTTCGGCGTTGAGTATCTGTAGCGCTTCGGCACCATTTTTAGCAATCTCCACTTGTAGCCCAAGTCCCTCTAACAGGGCTTGAGCAACCACAATGTTGACGTCATTATCTTCTACCAGCAGCGCTTTTCTCTGTGTCTCTGCTAAGTTCAGAGCCTCTTTCTCGTTGGTGGCCGAGGATTTGCTGTTGTTGATTTCATCTTGCTTTGGTTTTGCGAGTTTAACGACAAACTTAAAGCAACTTCCTTTGCCAAACTCACTCCTTACGTTGATGGAGCCACCCATTAGTTCGATGAGTTGTTTTGAAATAGATAAGCCCAAGCCGGTCCCGCCAAAGCGTCTCGTGGTCGATCTCTCCATTTGTAAAAATGGCGTAAACAAATCGTTAAATTTATCTTCTGGAATTCCGATTCCAGAATCTTCGATCTGTACAGTAAGTAAAGAGGTGTTTTTGCTTGATTCTTCGAGTAGCACGGTCATTTTTACGCCGCTAGTAGGGGTAAACTTAATGGCGTTACTGAGCAAGTTATCGATCACTTGACGGATACGAATCGAGTCCCCGCAAACATAGTCTTCCGACAAGCGGGTGCTGCAATGAAGATACAAGCCTTTATCTTCAGCCCGTGTTTGGGCGACTCGCTGGATATCATCAATAAATTTTGGAAGATGAAATACAGCCTCTTCAAGCTCTAGCTTGCCCGACTCAATTTTACTGATGTCTAGAATGTCGTTGATGACGACAAGTAGGGTCTCAGAGCTGAACTTGGCAAGATCAAGATATTCCCGTTGCTTTTCAGTTAAGGGGTCTTTCTCCAGTAGCTTGAGCATGCCTGTTATGCCATTAATCGGTGTACGAATCTCGTGGCTCATGTTGGCTAAAAACTCGGTTTTAACATTGTTCGCATGAGCGGCTTCTTCTTCAGCAATCTTACGAGCGCTTACTTCAGAAGAGAGTTTGAAGACAATGTCGTAGATCGCGGTTTCCGAGAATTTTATTTGCTTGAATAGCCCGATCGTAGAGAAAGAAATGATCACTAACTGGCCAATTTGATTAAGCCGGTCTTGTCCATAACGAAAGTCGATGGGTGTGAGGTTTTCGGGTGTGCCGAACTTGTATTCGAGATAGATGAGCGTCGAGCCGCTAATGACGGCAATAATGAAGGCGGCAATCCCTCCGGCTTTTCCGGCGATTAACGCACCTGCGAGTGGCAGCGCAACGAGCCAGCCTGCAGCTGGATTACCCATGCCCCCGCTACTGTAGACCGAATAGCTTGCGGCGATCGAACACCCAATAACGCCCAGTGTAGAGGCCGCAAGCCTCGCTCCGCCTGTTTTCAAGATGACAATGCCCAAGAGCACGAAACCCAGGCAAATGGATAAGCTGATCGTTCGGCCATAAAGCTCCCATTGAAGAGCTCTAAATAGAAATAAGATCGACAAGGCCGCCGCGATGCTCAGTGTGAATACGGCTGTTTGGCGCAGCCTCTCTTCTTTGACTTCGTTAATGCGTTGAATGGAGGCTTTCACGCTTGAGCATACCTATGTGTTTATTGTTTTAGGGTAAAGCTGAAGTATAGAAGAGAAACCGTTAATTTCTTATATTACATCTGACACCAGACTAACCAAACGCTATTATTAAAATCAATTGTTTACTCATGTGATTCGCCCCGAATGCTCTCTTTGAATACGAAACCGCTTCTTGTTATCCCTATCCTGCTGTGGGCTTGTGTGAGCGAAGCTCAAGAGCTTTTATGGAGGGGTGACAGTGATGTGATCGGTCAAATCACGCGAACGGCCTCTCTACCCAAAGATACGCTCTACGATATTGGCATGGCGCATGATGTCGGCTTTAATGAAATGCGCGATGCAAACCCCACGATAGATGCCTGGCTGCCAGCACTGGGGAGCGAAGTGGTGATCCCATCTAAGTTTATTTTGCCGAGTATTCGTGAGGGAGTGGTGGTGAACCTGAGGGAATATCGCTTGTATTTTTTTCCTGAAGATGGCTCGAAAGTGATTACTTATCCAGTGGGTATCGGCGCAGAAGAATCGCCGTCTCCGGTTATAAATACGCGGGTTAAGCTAAAAATTGAGCAGCCTAACTGGTATCCGCCTGAATCTGTTCGCGAGGAGTACTTCGAAGAGCATGGAAAGAAAATGGATTGGGTTGTGTATCCCGGTCCAGAAAACCCTTTAGGGCCTTTTGCCATTCAATTAGATCTTCCTGAGTATTTTATTCACGGGACAAACAAGCCTTTTGGTATTGGCACTAAAGTGAGCCGCGGATGTATTCGTATGGACAATCAAGATTTGGCTAAGTTTGTCTGGGAGGTTCCAAAGTATACGCCTGTTCACTTTGTCAAAGAGGCGGTAAAAGTGGGGTTGGCAGGTGAGGAGCTCTTCGTTGAGTTGCATTTCGATGATGAGGCGCATGCAGA
>NZ_LWFU01000404.1:0-12825 GCF_001635135.1 Oleiphilus sp. HI0080 | reverse complement strand
AGCGGCGATTGAAATCGCTATCTCTATCGGAGTATGGCTTCCGATCGACAAGCCGACTGGCGCTTTAAGTTTCTCTATCTGATTTTCCGTCAAACCCAGTTTCATAAGCCGCTGCCTACGCAACTTCGCGTTACGTTGCGACCCCAAAGCGCCAACAAAATGTGCACGCCCTTGAAGCGCAGCCAAGACGCCAAGATCGTCAATTCTTGGATCATGGGCCAATGCGACGATTGCGCTATTCTCCTCAAAATAAGACTGGTAAACCACATCATCCGGCAACGCGTCTGTTATGACATCGATGTTGCCAAGCAAACTTTGTCGCTCAAGAAACGAGCGTCGAGGCTCGCATATGGAAACCTGATAACCTAGCTGTTGCACAAGAGGCACTAGATACTGCGCGACATCCGTCGCGCCAATAAGCAAGAGTTTGTCGATAGCCGCACAACGCAGATAAACGCAGTCATCTTGGCACCATACCTCACCATACGCCTCGTCTGGAAAATCCGTCAATGTGCAAGTGCGCGAAGAATCGAGAGCAACACAACGGCAAACTTCAGACAACTGGTCAACCCGGGCGAGAAGAGTCTGAACATGCTCAACACAACTCGAATTTTGGACTGGATCAAAAAGCTCTATTAGTAACTCGATGGTGGCACCACAAGGCAAATCATACCCTGCCGCATCGGCTCCGTATCGCTTAGTAATGGGAAACACGTCCTTTTCATCAAGACTTTCGGGAGATCGCAAGCTCTCCAACAAGTCTTCTTCAACGCAGCCGCCAGAAACCGATCCAAAAACCTGATTGGCAAGAGGGTCAAAGGCGAGCACACTTCCGGCAGGCCGTGGCGATGCCCCCCATGTTTCAAGCACAGTTACTAAAAACACAGGCCGTTTTGCCTGCAAAGCAGTAAGCAGCGCCTTAAAAACCTCGATGCGTTGGGTATTCATCGCCTAGACCATCGCCAATGCGTTAAGACAGCTTAAAGGGCAAGCGAGTATGCCTCGTACCCGTCGCTTTGAATATAGCGGCTCCCATAGCGGCTGCGAGCGGAGGTAAACCTGGCTCTCCAACTCCCGTCGGTGACTCTTCACTTGCAACAATGTGGACTTCAATCTCAGGGCACTCGTTGTTGCGTACCATCTGATAATCATGGAAGTTGCTTTGTTTCGCCAAACCACTGTCGAAACTGATCTCACCATAAAGCGCTGCGGTCAATCCAAAAACGATGCCGCTCTCCATTTGCATGGTCACAATGTCGGGGTTGACCACCTGACCGCAATCGACAGCACAAACGACTTTATGGACTTTTGGCTGACCTTGCTCAACGCTCAATTCAACCAGCTCCGCCACGTACGACCCGAAGGATTTGTGCACAGCGATGCCTCGATAACGTCCTTCAGGCGGCTTTTCAGCCCAACCACCTTTTTGTGCCGCCAACTTCAGCACAGCGGCCATACGAGGCTGATCCCTCAAGAGCGCTAGCCGGAACTCAACCGCATCCTGCCCTGCCTTCTCGGCACACGCCTCAACAAAGGTTTCGGTAACAAAACCATTGTGCGAGTGCCCGACCGCTCGCCAGTAGCCCACAGGAACCCCCGCGTCCGCCTTACTATATCTAACCTCTTGCGAACCGAAGGCATACGGTAAATCGTCAGCACCTTCGTAAGCGGAACGGTCAGCTGGCGTCATGGGGGTGCCAGCCGTTGCAAGGCCGACCTTGCCAAGCATAGGGAACATAAATTTTGGCGCTGCCGGAAACATAGCCGGCGCAGCATCCCATACATACCAATCCATTACACCAGGCGCGGCTATATGGTGATCCCAAGCAAGGACGTTGTCTTTGTCTACGCGCGCTCGCAGCTTGTGAAGGCTTGCAGGGCGATAAAAATCATTGCGCATGTCATCTTCGCGAGACCAAACCAGTTTTATCGGCAAGCCCGTAGCCTTTGAAATTTCCGCCGCCTCGCCGATGAAATCCTGATTCAAACGCCGCCCGAACCCACCACCGATAAACTGCGAATGTATAAATACTTCATCCAAATCAAGATGCGTTGCCTTCGCGACAACTACCTGAGCAATATCCGGACCTTGGGTTGAGGCCCAAATATCTGCGCGATGATCCTGAACATGCGCAACACAATTCATTGGCTCCATAGTCGCATGCGCTAAAAATGGCATTTCAAATTCAAGCTCAACAAGTGCACCCTCTTCGCTTGAAAACACCTCCTCAGCATCGCCTTCAGAACGCACAGTATCGCCCGAATCTTCGGTCATAACAGAGCGGTATAGTGCAAACGTATCTTCTGTAGTAATTGGCGATTCAGGCATCTTCCAGTCAATTGAGATCTTCTCTGAAAGCTTTCGAGCCGCCCAATAACTTTTTGCGACAACCGCGAGGCCCGAGTCGATCGCAGCTGTAGCAACGAGCCGAGCATCACCCTGAATACTGCTCGCATCGTATGCGCTAATGCTTGCACCGATAGCGGGCGGGTGAATAACCACCGCATATGCCATTCCCTCGACTTCGACATCGATACCAAAGTCTGCGGTACCGTTAACTTTCATTGCCGAATCTAGCCTAGCGGAATGCTTACCGATGTATTTAAAATCACTTTTTCGCTTTAACTTTGGTTCGTCTGGCACCGACTCTTTTGCTGCGAGTACAACGTATTCACCCATTGCCACAGAGCGATCTTCACCGCGCACTGTAATCAAGCCACCCTGTAAAATAAGCTTTTCAATCGGTACGTCGAACACCTTAGACGCCGCCGCCAAAAGCATTTCTCGTGCAGACGCAGCAGCTTCTCTGATCGGCTTCCAGCTTGTCGCGATACTGTTACTGCCGCCGGTGATCTGAAGCCCATAGCCTGGGTTTCTATAAACCTGTTGCGCCTCAGCAAACACAACATCGATCTTCTCTGGAGGATAATCAAGCTCCTCAGCAATCAACGTAGTGATACCGGTATATGTCCCCTGCCCCATCTCCACGCGATCGAGCGTGAAGCGCACGCCACCTTGCTGGTCGATTTCAAGCCATGCATTCGCCTGCCAAACACCATCATCGGATACTTGATTACCGGTAGTAGAACACGCTGGCAAGCTCAAACCGATCGTAAGGCCGCCACCGACCAACGAACCCTTCACAAACAGCTGACGTCGAGTTAGAGGTAATAAATCAGACACTTTGCTCATGAGATCCCCCTACACCTTCGCTTCGTAAGCAAGCGCATCAGCGTTTGCGATACTCACCGCGGCTGACTTAATCGCTTTACGAATTCGAGGATAAGTGCCACAACGACAAATGTTACCTGACATTGCACTGTCGATATCGTCATCACTAGGACTAGCATTATCACTAAGCAGCGCGGTCGCCGACATAATTTGCCCCGGTTGACAGTACCCGCATTGAGGAACGTTGTGCTCAATCCATGCTTGCTGAACTGGATGAAGATTGTCTCTCTCGCCCAGCCCTTCAATAGTCGTGATGTTTTGACCCTCAATGCTACCTATCGGCGTAATACATGAACGAATCGCCTGACCATTCAAGTGCACTGTGCAAGCGCCACACAAGCCCATGCCGCACCCAAACTTCGTGCCTTTCTTACCTATTTCATCTCTGATCGCCCAAAGAAGGGGCATATCGGGATCAATATCGATGGAGATATCTTCCCCATTAAGAACAAATTTCATAGCGCTCACTTTTATCGTTGTTTTGCTGAACATCGTTTATTCGAGATCACTAAATCACCTCAAACCGAATTTTTCTCTTGTGCTTTGCTTAGACTTATCGCCCTTCTTGAGCATGATGTAAACGGCACCCGTCCCGCCATGACGAGGCTGGGCCGAGTGAAATGCCATCACCTCATCAATTTGGGGAAGCCAAACAGAGAGATGGCTTTTGATTTTGGCAACTTTGTCCGGGTTGCGATCGCCCTTGCCATGCATCACCAAAACAGTTCGCAGCTCGTAGTGAAAGCAATCTCGCAGAAACTCGAAAACCATTCGTCTAGATTCGTCAACCGTCATTCGGTGCAAATCAAGACGGGCCTCTATGTCGTATCGCCCCATCCGTAAATTTTTGTACACGCCGTGCTGAACACCATCACGCCGAAATTCCAAAACATCGTTTGACTTCAGCTCCGGAACAACCGTCGAAGCCAGTGGATCTAACGTTTGCCTTGCTGATACGGCTAGGCTTCTACGCACCATCTTACCCGGTGTGTCTTCCTCTTTCTTGTGCAGACGCGCGCGATTCTTTCGCAGGGGCTTCACCCCCGCCATTTCCGCGGCGAACAAGTCCTGCTCGTCTTCATCACTCATCAATTACGTCTCTTATACCAAGCTCTGATCTACCAAGCGCTTATCTACCGAGTTACACACGTCAATCAGGCTAAATTTAGCTTGCAGCTAGCTCTTCAGCCCGACCAATAAAACTCGTCTCACCGAGGTCATCCTGACTGCGCGCGCTGAACACCCCTGACAGCTGCTCCCAAGGCGGATTAACGCAGTTCTCAAGCATAAATTCAGTAAATGCGACGACCTTAGACGGTGGCTCTCTTCGACTTGGATAAACCATATAAAACGTGCGCTCTTGAAATGGCGTATCCTGCAATAACAGTTTTAACTTTCCTGCCCTCACATCATCCGCGATCAACAATTGAGGGACTGCTCCGATACCAAAGTCATCGAGCGCGAGCATTCTAATCATCTCTACGTCATTTGCTGTCAAACGGCTCTGTATATTAGGAACCTCTTCGCCGTTTTTTGTCATAAACACCCAAGAATACGTGGAATGCATTATGCAGTGGTGATTCTGCAGATCATCCACTGATTTAGGCACACCAAACTCAGCCAAATACTCAGGGGACGCGCACAAAGATAGCCTTGCTGTGCCAAGATTCCTTGCAACTAAGCTAGAGTCTTCGAGCGGACCAATGCGAAATGCGATATCGATCTCTTCGTCTAACATATCGAGGTTTTTGTTATCCGAAATAATCTCTAGGCTGACCTTAGGATAGAGGCGCGAAAAGCGCTTAAAAATATCGGTAAAGAAAGGAATGCCGCACGCTAGCGGAGTACTGATGCGCAGCAAACCCGTCGGTTCTGATTGCATATTATTGACAATACGATCTGCCTCTTCCGCTTGCTCCAGCATTTTCATACAATTTTCGTAGTAAAGCTTTCCCGTTTCTGTCGGCTTCAAATTCCGCGTTGTACGATTAATCAATCTCACACCAACACGCTTTTCAAGCTGCGAAACCTTTCGGCTGACCGTCGACTTTGGCAGTTTTAGCTTCTCCGCGGCTTTGGTAAAGCTGCCACAGCCAACGACCACTGCAAAGATCGCCATTTCATTCAGGTCCTGCATATTCGACTCCATAAGCCCTATGAAACAAAAACACGTTATTCGGGCATTTATGCCACAAATGGAACAGTACATTCAATAGTAAATGGTTTTTATTGTCGACTAAAGACACCTAGAATAGCGAGCGCTGCTGCAGACTCGTGGCATAACAAAATAAAAAGGAATCGCATCATGAACGCCGATAGGTTTGCCTCTGGAATCATCAAGTGGCGATGGGCCATCATCGTCCTCACATTTGTCATCGTCGGCCTGATCTCTAGCGGCATCACAAGTATTGGTTTCAGCTCAAACTATCGCGTCTTCTTTTCTCCTGACAACGAACAACTTGTCGCTTTCGAAACCATCCAAAACACCTATTCAAAATCCGACAATGTATTGATGGTTATCGAACCAAAAGGAGGCAAAGTATTCGATCGAGATGTATTGGCTGCAATACAAGACCTGACTGAAAGAAGCTGGCAACTGCCCTACTCTACGCGCGTCGATTCGATTACCAACTATCAACACACAAGAGCTGAAGAGGACGACTTGATTGTTGCCGATCTGGTCGAGTTTCCAGAAGACGTTGATCTTAACTATGTTGAAAACGTCGCCTTAAACGAGCCTCTTCTAGTCCGCAGACTCATTTCACCTGAAGCACATGTCACGGCGATTAACGTTACCGTTCAGCTACCCCAATTAAGCGAATCTGAAATGCCAGAAGTGGTGGCGGCTGCGCGTAAGCTTTCCCGAGAGTTTGAGGAAGAATATCCTTCACTTTCCGTCTATATGACGGGGAGCGTCATGCTAGGCAACGCGTTTTCGGAGTCCGCCCAAAAAGACATGAAGAATCTGATGCCCATTATGCTAATGGTCATTATCGTAACTCTTTGGCTTCTTTTGCGCTCATTTACCGGCACGATCGCGACAGTTTTAGTTATTTTCCTCTCCGTTTTGACAGCCATGGGGATGTTCGGACACCTTGGTTGGACGCTTACAGGACCCTCGACAAGTGCCCCAACCGTCATTACTACAATGGCCGTTGCTGACTGCGTACACATACTTGTTTCCTTTCTGTTTAACTTACGTCAAGGAATGCAGAAAGAGGCCGCGATGCAAGAAAGTATTCGCATCAACCTACAACCCATCTTTATTACAAGCTTAACCACCGTGCTTGGCTTTATGACCATGAATTTCTCAGAAGTACCGCCTTTCAGAGATTTGGGCAATACCGTTGCAATAGGCGTGATCGCGGCATTTTTCCTCTCTGTCTTTTTTCTTCCTGCACTTGTCTGCATTTTACCCGTATCCGCGACAAAGCAGGCGCAACGCAAAAGCAAGGCGATGGACTCGCTTGCGGGCTTCATTATCGATAACCGCCGCGGGGTGTTAATTGGTTCAGGCATTGTCACGCTGGTATTGTTTGCACTCATTCCAACCAACCAAATCAACGACGATTTCATTGGCTACTTCAAGAACTCAGTGGAATTTCGCGCCGACACCGAATTTACCGCTGACAATCTCACAGGCATGTACAACATTGCCTATTCACTTGAGCAAGGCGAAAGCAACGGTATCAGTACACCGGAGTTTCTTCGTCAGATCGAGGCATTTACAGACTGGCTAAAGGCGAAAGACGAGGTCACAAATGTCGAAACGATTACTGAGATATTCAAGCGACTCAACAAGAACATGCATGGTGATGATCAAACTTACTTCAAACTTCCGGAAAACAAAGAACTGGCCGCGCAATATTTGTTGCTCTACGAAATGTCACTACCTTACGGCTTAGACTTGAACAACCAACTTAATGTCGACAAATCTTCGGTGCGAATTCTGATTACTATGGAAAATATCGTCACCTCAGAGACACTCAAACTTGAGCAAGAGATCGCACAATGGTTGGACAAGAATACCGATATCGAAACTTACTACGCTGCAAGCCCTAATCTCATGTTCTCGCACATCGGCAAGCGAAATGTCGACAGCATGGTAATGGGTGTTGGCTATGCGCTCGTCGTGATTGTTTTGATCATGTGCATAGTACTTCGTTCGCTCAAACTTGGCGCAGTGAGCGTGATTCCGAATATTGTACCGATCGGTGCGACCTTTGGGATTTGGGGCGTCATGCAAGGCGATGTGGGGATATCAATCGGTACAGGAGTGGGCATGATACTCGGAATCGTCATTGACAATACCGTGCACTTTCTCAGCAAATATCAACGTGCAAGAAGAGAAAAAGACTACTCGGCTGAAGAGGCTGTTCGATACGCATTTTCAATGGTTGGGACAGCTCTTTGGGTCACGACCTTTGTTTTAGTGGCTGGCTTCATGGTGCTTGCACTGTCAGATTTCAATATGAATGCGTACATGGGAATTTTTACAGCCTGCACGATTACGCTCGCACTGATTTTTGACTTTTTTGCGCTACCGGCATTATTACTCTGGCTTGATAAAGCACCAGGTAACAAAGCGCGATCAATGAGCAAGGCCGAGAACGCGTAGATATAGTCGCGACTGGAGCATCATCCTAAAGAGCATACAAGCTGTAACCAGCAGCAAAAACCGCCATGACGCAGGCATTTAGCGCCTGCCTGCGGACTATTCAGGCCGAGTGCACTCTCCGCGCGATCGGTCAAGGCGACAACGTATTTTCCACAACAGCTTTAATGCCGTTGGATGATTTACATCGTCTTTTTTAAGGGCTAGCCGCACGCGTTTGCTGAAGTGGTCTATGTCGTCTTTGGTAAACTGATCGACATTTATCCAATACTTGGATGGTATCTCTTTTTCTGCATCTTTCACCAAGCGATCAATCGCGCGTAAGCGGGTGAAAATGTAGTTACGCATTTTGTGCCCGAAGTCGGCAGGAAATTCACTTTTGCGTGCGATCGTTTGTAACATGCCATAGTACAAACGGTAATCAATAATGCCGCCGCGCTCACCAAGTCCGTGATACAACTCAAAGGTGTTGTATGCGAGGGCGGGCATGAGCAATATATCGATATTTCCATTATTAAACATCGGCGCAAACGTAGACAGCGTCGTACCTACCGGCGAAGCACCTGCTAGTTTTGCAAATTTAAGGGCTTGTGGGTCGTTGTTAAGGACAGAAATTCGTCGACCAGCAAAGTCTTCGATACTATTGATACTTCTGTTGTTCACAAAAGCATACATCGAACCGACCGGAAATGTTGCAACGACCTCGAACGGCCCTTGCGTCATTAGCTTACCAGCCCGTGGTCGAGCCAGCGTTTTTAGAACCATCTCCAAACCTTTCTGCGAGCTGATGGCACCGATGGCGTCCATTGTTCCGCCAAACTTTACAAACTGGCGCGATAAAATGGCGCTTAGTAACACCGCCTCGCATTTTCCGGCTTTAAACTCATTGGCGGCGACTTTTTCATCCGTATATGCAATAAAACGAATGCTCAAACCCCAAGCTTGCGCTTTTGGGATCAAATCAGAATAAAAGGCCATAACTGGGCCGCTTCGCCCTACTGGATCCCAAACACAAAATACCTTGCGCTCTAGCGCAAACGATGATGATGCGAACATAGTGAGCAAGATGCTCATTAAGAATGTTCGTTTCGAAAATAAACGAACAAAACCGTCCTTGTGTATCCATGACTTCATATTCGGTTCGCACAGCCCACGATTATTTTTATTTATGCAGGGGACGTTTGATGATGCTCTTTGTCCACAAAATCCTTTTAAAGACTGCTAATATAGGCAGCCTTAGAGGGCTGTCACCCTAAAGCCCCAAGCGAATGGTTTCAAGCTCACCATAGAGAAGCGTTCCAAAACCTTGAACAAAGTCATGCAAAAACCACCTACACATCCGCTTATTGTTATTCTGGGACCAACTGCCAGCGGCAAGACGCATCTAGGCGTGGACATGGCTCGACGCTTTCACGGCGAGGTTCTTTCCGCGGACTCTCGCCAAGTTTTCAAGGGAATGGACATCGGAACGGGCAAAGATCTGCAAGAATACGGCGAGATCCCTTACCACCTTATCGACATTGCTCTCCCAGGCGAAGAATACAATCTTTTCCGCTTTGCGCAGGATTTCAATAACGCTTATTCATCTGTGCTAGATAAAGGGGTCTTACCTTTTCTTGTTGGCGGTACGGGCATGTATCTGGATGCGGTATTGAGGCGTTATGCGCTAACAAAAGCGCCGTTCGACGAACATCTTCGCAACGAGCTCAATAACAAGGACCACGCTGACCTTATCGATCAGTTGGCGACACTTAACCCGCATCTGCACAATCAAACAGATATCGCAGACAAACAGCGAACAGTGCGTGCCATCGAGATCGCCCTCGCCGAGAAGAATGGATCTGAAACCGTCTGTTGGCCCGACTATCAGCCCCTAGTTTTTGGCTTACAATATCCAAGAGAGACAACCAGAAAGCGGATTAGTCAACGCTTAGCAAGCCGATTAGACGAAGGCATGCTTGATGAGGTAAAACAACTTTTGGAACAGGGCGTTTCTCACACATCCCTTGAACACTATGGCTTAGAATATCGCTACCTCAGCCTGTTCCTGAGAGGGGAGCTAGATTACAACGACATGTTCCAAAAGCTGCGAAGCGCCATTCATCAATTTGCCAAACAACAAGAAAAATGGTTCCGCAACATTGAGAAGAAAGGGGTAAGTATCCACTGGCTAAATACCCAAGATGACTTCGCTGCAGAGTGTGCCAACCATATATCGCGCTATTTAGAGCGCGCAGGGCATACGCATCAGTAAGTTCTATACATATCCGGCCAGTGACTACACGCTGTAGAAAAAAGTGCGTAAGCTTGCAGGCCGAGTAGCTTTAACAAATTAAGTTCTTCACGCTAACCGTTTTCAACCTTTGAGCCGAGCACGTTATGCCTGCATTAAACAGCCCTTATCAGATCAACAATAAAACCGAAGTAAAAAATCGCCTCTTCAAATCAGCAATGAGCGAACAACTCGGCGACAAACAACACAACCCAGATTTGCGCTTAGAGCGTTTGTACGCAAAATGGGCTGAGGGTGGTACAGGTTTGCTTGTAACAGGCAATGTTATGATTGACCGAGGCGCACTCGGTGAACCAAAGAACGTCGTCTTAGACGAACAAAGTGATTTGAATGCGTTTCGTCGTTGGGCGAAAGCTTCTCAGCATACCGGTGCAACCGTATGGATGCAGCTAAACCATCCAGGCAAGCAAATTCCGAAGTTTTTAAATAGCCAGCCGGTCGCCCCATCTGAAATCCCTCTAAGTGGAGGTTTAGAGGCGAGCTTCGCGTGCCCTAGAGCCCTTCATGACGAGGAAATTGAAGGCATCATTAAGCGCTTTGCTAATGCGGCGCGACTAGCAAAAGAAACCGGCTTTGATGGCGTTCAGATTCACGGCGCACATGGATATTTGGTCAGCCAATTCTTGTCTCCTCACCATAACCAGCGAAAAGACAAATGGGGCGGATCTCTTGAAAACCGCATGCGCTTTGTTGAGGCCGTGTATGCGGCTATTAGAGAGCAAGTCGGCGATGACTTTCCGGTAGGCATCAAACTTAACTCCGCGGACTACTCAAAAGGTGGCTTCTCTCATGAGGAGGCGATGCAAGTAATCCAAAAACTCTCTGGCCTTGGCATCGATTTGATCGAAGTATCAGGCGGCACCTACGAGAGCCCAAGCATGATCGGGCATAAAGTGGCTAGCAGCACAGCAAAACGCGAAGCCTACTTTCTTGAGTTTGCCGAAAGCATTCGCAAGGAAATTACCACGCCACTCGTCGTCACAGGAGGATTTCGCTCCGCCAGGGCCATGCAGGATGCACTAGACAGTAATGCATGTGACATGATTGGTCTTGCGCGACCTTTAGCAATAGCGCCGGACGCCGCGGCTCAAGTACTCAACAATAAGGATTATCGAATTGAACTGAAACGGCCAACTACAGGGGTAAAAATGGTCGATACCATGACCATGCTAGATATTACGTGGTATGAGTTTCAGTTAGCACGAATGGGCAACGGGAAAGCGCCAAAACCCAATCTCAGCGCTTGGTCTGCGGTCGCTCAAATCATGGCTGGACTAGGTCTGCAGAGTTTTAAAAAGAGACGCGCTTAAGTCTTTCCTGCTGAGATCAAAGCCAACTTTTGCTTTCTTGCCATGGCTTTGATCTCATACTCCCGCTTGGATGCCGCGCTTCGATCGTCAAACGACTCCACAAGCACGACACGTTTTGGTTCTCTACCTCGAAAGTACTTTGCGCCAAGGCGCCCCCCTTCTTTGACGGCGAGATGCTCGGCATAACGCCTCTCTACATCCGTAGTTATACCTGTGTAAAGCGCACCACACTTCGTCTCGATCATGTAGACAAACCAGTTTTTCGACATTCGCTTTCCACGATAGGAACCAAAATGTAAACAAGCGCAAACCTTCTAACAAAGCACGCTCACACCCGAGATTCGTAACAAAATAACATGCAACATTACCTTAAGTAAGATTGTGTAACGAAATGTAAGAGATGGATGCTATGGATACGCAAGACAATACCCCACACAACAGACAACACAACACGCTTATTGCGCTCAAAAAACTTGAATCTGCTAATAGTGCTTCGTCTATGCAAGCAACGCGCGTCCAGATTGCGCCAGTCGAATGGGAGATGTCGGCACATGAAGCCCTAGAAGTAAACTACCTGACTCGAACAAATCGCAGTATCAACGCGCACTAATATCAATATGAAAGCTTGAGCCAAAGGCCAGTGATTCTTATAATCGAGGCTCACTTATTAAGAGCACGCTTTCATGCCCGAGTACTCAGAGTTACCCTTCGATTCGCCCGAGCGCATAAAATTTAATCGGCTTTTCTGGCACAGCCGTCGGGGCATGCTCGAATTAGACGTCCTGCTTGTACCTTTCTTGAAAGAAGCATATCTAGATCTAGATTCTGAAGACCAAGCACGCTACGAAAAACTTCTAGAATGCGAAGATACCGATCTTTTCCAGTGGTTTATGCAAAAGAGCGTGCCTACTGACCCCGATCATGCGCGGATGGTTAAGATGATAGTGGATCGTGTTCAACCAGACTAAGGTCTCATTTCAATCCTCGTGGCGGGCTTTCGCACTATTGCTCGCCCCTTCGATTTTTGCGCTGATTATTGCTGCATTGAGCTCGAACAGCTCAATAATGCTGGTGGCGTTATTTGTGATAGCCGGGAATACTTTCCTCGCCTATCAAGCGGCAATAAAGCACCCTCCACACTCCGTCATCACATTCAATGGCCAGAGCATGCAACTCAACTACGCTGGCGAACAACGTCCGGTGTTATTTGATGAGCAGATTTGGTTCGGCGTTCATTGGGGGGTCGTCCAACTAAAGACTGAATGCCTGTCAACATATCTGTTTTTCGTCTCCCCTTTTACCGTTTACAACTTAAATGAGTCGCGTCGCCTGAAGGTGCATGCAACCCACAATAATTCTCTCTGTACACGACCAT
>NZ_LWFU01000403.1:0-6427 GCF_001635135.1 Oleiphilus sp. HI0080 | reverse complement strand
CGCTGCGCGCAAGAAAAACGCTTTGAGGCTCTGCACCCTCGCGAATAGAGAGCATGTAGCTGTCTGCCAGCAGGTCATTGTCACGGTAGGATTCCGGTACGAGTTCGTAGAGTGCCGCCAAACGGGCTTTGGTCGCCTGTTCGACGATGCGTTCTTTTGTATTTAGCTGCACAAGCGCAACGAGACCTGCTGTTAGTATCGCAAATAGACCTAGCCCGATCGCAGCGCGAATGGCTGATTGAAACGAGCTTATTGGTGCTTGGTCTTCGTTAGTCATACTGTTATGAAATCCTAGCTAATGCTTTTCTTTTTCTTTGGTACCGCGCTTAGCTTTTTGATGGCCATAAGTTCGCGGTTGCGTATAGACGTCAATCAATGGCGCGGCAAAGTTCATGAGAAGCACGGCGAAAGCTACGGCATCTGGGTAAGCGCCAAAGGTTCGTATAACGTAAATAAGCACGCCTACGCCTAGTCCAAAGACTAAGCGGCCTCTTGGAGTGGTCGCTGAAGATACAGGGTCTGTGGCGATAAAGAACGCGCAAAACATCGTGGCACCGGCGAATAGGTGAAGGCCCACAGGAACCGCTTGATCCGCATCAGATGAAAACAGCAAGGCAGGGAGTGCGATTCCTAGAATGACGCCTACGGGTGTTTGCCAATGGATAATGCGCATGGCTAAAAGTATTAAGCCGCCAAGAAGAAACCCGGCATTGACCCACTCCCACCCCAAAGCGACCCCAGAACCAAAAACCGGGTTTTCTGTTACTGTTTCGGCAGTACCGGCTTTGATCTCGTGTTTATAAACATCTAGGGGGGTAGCGCCCGTTAGTCCGTCAGTCGCAGCATTCTGCTCCCAAATTACCTCGATGGTCTGGCTAAATGACGGGAAGCCATCTTGCAAGGGGGTTGGCGTTGACCATGTGGTTGTCATCGCCACTGGAAAAGAGATGAGTACCAACGCGTAGCCGGCCATCGCAGGATTAAAGGGGTTATAACCAAGACCGCCGTAGAGCTGTTTGACGAAAATAATGGAAAAGCTGGCGGCAATCACGCTGACCCACCAAGGTGCAAGTGGTGGCAGGGCGATACCCAAGAGTACCCCTGTTAACAGAGCGCTATAGTCGCGGAGATAAAAGCCAATGTGGCGCTTTCGGATGGCCAGAATTGCGGCTTCACTGAGCATTGCTGCAGCGCTGCATAGCAGGACATTGTGAAGGTTACCCCAGCCAAAAAAATAGGTCTGAGCAAGCAGGCCGGGCACACAAAGCAGTATGACCCATCGCATAATGCTTGAGGTGTCTTGGTTTTGCCGTGTATGTGGAGAGCTTCGCGAAATCAAAGCCATTAGTTTGTCTCTTGCTGTTGTTTGAGTACGTGATCATAAGCCTCTTGCGCCGCCGCGACTCTGACTTTGTTTTTAGTTACTGCACGCTGCAGTTTCTCTATTGCATCCGGTGTGTTGCTCTTTGCTTCTTTAAGAGCTTCTTCCATCTTTTCGAGCTTATTCTGCGCCTTTTCGAGATGAACATGTAGCTCTTCAAGCGAGGGTTGTAGGGCTGTGCTAGATGTTGCAGGGGATGCGGAAGGCTGATTGTTCTCAGCAACTTTCCGAGCTTTTTCGTAATTCTGCTTGGCTTGATTAACACGTAACTGGTTTTTTTCAACCGCGCGTTGAAGTTTGGCGACATTGTCAGGCGCATTTGCTTTTGCGTCTTCTAAAGCGTCGATCATTTTATCGAGTTTAAGTTGCGCTTTTTCGAAGAGCTCTTTTAATTCATCGATTGATTTCTCTGGCTCTGCACTAGTTGCTAACGTCGGCGCAGCTTCTGTATTGGCTTGTTTACGCGCTAACGCCGCTTCAATCGCTGCTTTTTTGGGATCTTGAGTTGCCGTGTTGTTCGCCTTTCCAGAAGGCGTATCTGCATTTTGCGCTGTGGCTAAACTTGCTTTCTCGGCCTGCATTTTTGCGGCTGCATCTGCGCGTGCTTTGCGCTTAGCTTCTTTTTCCTGAGCCTCTCGTTCTAGGCGCTCTTGTCGGGCTTCAAACCGAATTCGAGCTCGATCAGATTTCTCTGTTTCTAAGCGCTGCTCTTTGATTTCTCCCTTGGCATGACGATAGTACTGCACAAGTGGAATCGAGCTGGGACAAACGTACGCACAGGCGCCGCACTCTATGCAGTCAAACAAGTTATGGTGCTCTGCTTTTTCATATTCGCCAGAGCGCGAGAACCAGTACAGCTGTTGCGGAAGCAGCTCCGCAGGGCACGCCTCTGTACAGAGGCCACAACGTATACATGCCTGCGCGTGTTCGCTCAGGGGAAGTTCATTCACTTCTGGCGCGAGGATGCAGTTTGTGGTTTTGACGACAGGTGTGTTTGCGTCTTCCACTGTGTAACCCATCATCGGGCCACCAATAATCAGTCTTGGATGGCGGGCGGGTTGATAGTCAAACTCGTTGAGCAAATGCGAAATAGGCGTGCCTATCAAGACTTCCACATTGCAGGGTTGGCCTATCGCCTCACCACTTAATGTGGTTATTCGAGATATCAGCGGTTCGCCATAACGAACCGCGCGATAAACGGCGCGTGCCGTTGCAACATTTTGGCAGACAATGCCTATGTCGGCAGGAATGCCGCCACTGGGTACTTCTTGTCCAGTAAGAATCTGAATCAGCTGCTTTTCGCCACCTGAAGGGTATTTTGTCGGGATAACGGCTAACTCAACATCATATTTCGCGGCAGTCGTATGGCTTGAGCGCTCTTCAAGCGCCGCCTGAATCGCTTCAAATGCGTGTGGCTTATTGTCTTCAATAGCCAGTACGACGTTCTTTGGCTCCAGCAGTCTTGCCATGATCTCGATGCCGCGCAGAACCTCATCTGCATAACTGCGCATTAGCATGTCATCGGCGGTGATGTAAGGCTCGCACTCGATGCCATTAATGATCAGTGTGTTCAGTTGTTTTAGATTTGCAGGATGTAGTTTTACGTCGGTTGGAAAGCCGGCACCTCCCATTCCAGCAATGCCTGCGCCGCGAACCACTTCTAACACGGTTTCGCGTGGCAGATTCAGATAATCTTCATGCTGAGTTAGGGAGCACCAAGTATCTTTGCCATCGGTATCAATGACGATACATTCGGCAGCTAAACCGGAGGGGTGTGCGATGGAATGCTCTGCAATTTCGCGAACCGTGCCTGAACTAGAAGCATGCACGTTAGCGCTAATCACGCCATCAGACTCGGCAATTAACTGCCCTTTGAGTACTGACTCGCCCGCTTTTACAAGAATCTTGGCCGGTTTGCCTGCATGCTGTTGCAGCGGCACGATCAGAGTTTTTGGCAGGCGTGGCTGACGAATAGGATCCTGGGTGCTTTGCCATTTGTTCTCTTCGGGGTGAATGCCACCGGGGATGTCGTGCAAAGTACGCGTGTTTTTGTGGATAAAGCGTTCAGACTGCATTACGCGACACCTCGATCACTAGCAATAAGGTTGGACTGCGGAGCTGACCAGTGCCAACCAACAATGCCTGTATCGACCTCAACCATATCGATACAGTCGACTGGACAAGGCTCGACGCAGAGATCGCAACCTGTGCATTCAGATGCAATCACCGTATGCATATGCTTTGCTGCACCGAGAATGGCATCAACAGGGCAGGCCTGAATACACTTGGTGCAGCCGATACACTCGTCCTCGCGAATAACGGCGACCTGCTTAGCTTTCTCTTCGCCGTGTTCGGCATCCAGGGGTTTGACCTCTACGTCGAGTAGGTCTGCCAACGCTTGAATGGTTGTCTCGCCGCCTGGGGGACATTTGTTGATATCTTCGCCGTCGGCAATGGCTTGCGCGTATGGCCTGCAACCAGGATGGCCGCATTGTCCGCATTGCGTTTGCGGGAGCAAATTGTCGATCTGATCGACAATTGGATTCCCCTCCACTCTGAAACGAATAGCCGCAAAGCCAAGTATCGCTCCAAACACGGAAGCCAATACTAGTAAGACAATAATCGCTGTGAGAGCAACTGACATCAGAATGCAACCAGTCCAGTAAAGCCCATGAACGCGAGGGACATTAAGCCTGCCGTAATCATTCCAATGGCAGAGCCTTTAAAGGGGGTTGGAACATCGGCAAACGCCAGTCGCTCGCGCATGGCGGAGAAAAGAATCAGAACCAACGAAAAGCCAATTGCCGCACCAAAACCATAAAGAATCGATTCAAAGAAATCATTCTGCTTTTTTATATTTAGCAAGGCGACACCAAGAACGGCGCAGTTTGTTGTGATCAATGGCAGAAAGATACCCAACACACGATATAGCAGAGGGCTTGTTTTGCGAACAACCAGTTCAGTGAATTGAACGACCACGGCAATCACGAGGATAAACGAGATTGTTTGCAAATATCCTAGATCAAAGGGCAGTAACAGGTACGTGTAGACAAGATAGGCGCAAACGGATGACAGCGTTAGCACAAAAGTTGTCGCGAAGGACATGCCCATGGCCGTTTCAAGCTTGTTTGATACACCCATAAATGGGCACAAGCCAAGAAATTGGACCAATACAAAGTTGTTGACCAAAATTGTACTGACCAGAATGAGTAGATACTCTGTCATGACGGTTTCCGAAAGCCCTTACATAATCCGCATGCCAGGCTGGGCGCCTGCGTGGGGTTCAAGTAGCCAGATGTCTTTTCCGCCTGGGCCTGCTGCTAATACCATGCCTTCAGACATGCCGAACTTCATTTTTCGTGGCTTGAGATTGGCCACCATAACAGTCAGCTTACCGATTAGATCTTCCGGAGAATAAGCAGATTTAATACCAGAGAAAACCTGCTTCTCGGCAAAGCCTAGATCTAAGGTTAATTTGAGCAACTTTTTCGCGCCATCCACATGCTCGGCATTTTTGATGAGGGCAACAC
Source organism: Oleiphilus sp. HI0080 (assembly GCF_001635135.1). NCBI lineage: Bacteria > Pseudomonadati > Pseudomonadota > Gammaproteobacteria > Oceanospirillales > Oleiphilaceae > Oleiphilus > Oleiphilus sp. HI0080. The sequence goes on along the minus strand of NZ_LWFU01000403.1, from coordinate 1,516 downwards.
GCAGGTCCACTTTTGCAAAATCATCAAACTCGATTTCGGCCGCAATTGCTTCGTGCTCGCTTGGTTCTGATTCAACCGTATTTTCAGGCTTCTTACCGAGCTGCTGCTCCTGTGCTACCGCTTCTTTAGACGCTTCAAGCATGGCATCGATTTTTTTCATCTCAACACGGGTCATTAGCGGCTTAAACTTGTTGATCGTATGCTTCGTCAGCACAATCTCACGAACACTCCAGTTGAGCTCGGTGTTTAAAAAGCTCTCAGCTTTACTAAGCATGGTAGGAAGAATTGGCCCAAGGTAAGTCATTAGCTGGCGGAACATATTGATGCCGTTGGAACATATCTCATGCAAGCGTTCTGCTTGTTCCGGGTCTTTTGCTACGACCCAGGGTGCTTGTTCGTCGATGTATTGATTAGCAATATCTGCCAATTCCATAATGCGGCGAACGGCTTTACCAAATTCACGCGTCTCATAGCACTTTGCTATTTGATCGCCGGCATCAACAAATTGTTGAAGTAACGCGGTATCGGGGTTGGCACAAAGCTCGCCATCAAACTTTTTAGTGATAAAGCCGGCACAGCGGCTGGCGATATTGACGACTTTGCCGACTAGATCCGAGTTAACCCGTTGCGCAAAATCCTCAAGGTTAAGATCCAGATCATCCACATTGGATGTTAGCTTGGCTGCGAAGTAGTAACGCAGATACTCAGGATCTAAATGGTCCAGATAGGTTGCCGCTTTGATAAATGTGCCGCGTGACTTCGACATTTTTTTGCCATTGACCGTAACGAAGCCGTGGGCATAAACCGCGGTTGGGGTGCGGTAATCTGCGCAATTCAGCATGGCGGGCCAGAACAGAGCATGGAAGTTAATAATGTCTTTGCCGATAAAATGATACAGCTCGGTTTTCGAGTCTTTGTTCCAGTACTCTTCGAAGTCTAGATCATCTCGCTTATCGCATAGGTTTTTAAAACTTGCCATGTAACCGATCGGAGCATCCAGCCACACATAAAAGTATTTGTTGGCGTGCCCAGGAATCTCAAAGCCGAAGTACGGCGCATCGCGCGAGATATCCCACTCCTGTAAGCCTGCATCGAGCCATTCGGCGAGTTTATTGGCGATTTGCTCTTGCAAAGTGCCGCTGCGCGTCCATTTTGCTAAAAAATCCTGGAACTCTGGAAGCTTGAAAAAGAAGTGCTCAGAGTCTTTTTCGATGGGCGTTGCCCCCGAAATTGCCGATACCGGATCAATGAGATCCATGGGTGAGTAGGTTGCTCCGCAACTCTCGCAATTATCACCGTATTGATCTTCTGTTTTACACTTGGGGCAAGTGCCTTTAATGAACCGATCAGCTAGGAACAGGTTCTTCTCAGGGTCGAAGGCTTGCGTAATGCTACGGCGGGCAATCTTTCCATTGTTATCAAGCGCAGTATAAATAGATTCTGCAAACGCTTTATTTTCTGGTGAATGCGTTGAGTAATAATTGTCGAAGCCAACGGAAAATCCGGCAAAGTCTTT
>NZ_LWFU01000402.1:0-3898 GCF_001635135.1 Oleiphilus sp. HI0080 | reverse complement strand
TCCGTGCGCGATCGATACATCAGGCGCAATACGGCCTAACCAATACTCCGTCTGCCACTTAAAAAAACGACGTCGGATCGCACCCTTGAAAGGCCAGCGAAAGGTTTTACGAACTTGCGCGCTGGTATGAGAATAAGCAATCGGCTTTACTTTCTCTGAGATTAAAAATGACTCGTGCCCCACTTCGTCTAAAGCCTCTAACTCAGAGCGAACCAAACGCGAGACGCCTGAGCGCAGATTCTTAAGATCCTTTTGAACGATCACAACTTTCATGTTCAGCGCCTCGAGCTAAAAATACCAAGCGATATAGGTATTCACCAAAGTCATATCATAGAAAATTTCTGGGGAGCTTGCCTCTATGGCCGGAGGATCGGTTGGCAAAACCCGGTCTCGGGCGATCTTGTCACCGTATGCGAATTCAACCCCAAGCCCTAAACCATCGGTTTTAGAGTGAGACAGCACGCGCCACTCGCTACCAAAGCCTAGATAGTATCCGTGCGCGGCAGTCTCCTTATCGTAGCGCGCCACACCAAAAAATGCCTTCAAACGGAGTGCATCCGATAAACGATAACGATAATCAAAAGGCCTGATAGACAACAGGCCATCGCCATCCGCTGTCGAGTAACTTGCAACAAGACCAAGCTCATGACGCTCGGCATACAAACCGTGAACACCAAATGCGACGTAAGGTCCCGCCTCCCAATCACTTGTATCGGCTGCTGGATTGTCCCCGCCATCAAGCAGTGTTTTTACCTTTCCTATCGTCGAGCCAAGCGCCAACGAATACGAAAACTCCGTCTCTGCAAAGGACGATGCACTAAGCGCCAGGCCTAGCACCAACAAAACCACCTTGTTTATGCGCCTTACCATCGAACGAATGCTCCTACCTGGTAATAGTCCTCATCCCAAACACTACTTCCTGTTCGCCCCTCCAAGCCCCAAATATAATCGCTCGCTGCGATTGAGTAACGCACCTGTGCATCGAATGCGGGTTCGTAATGAAAGCTAGAATAAGAGGCTTGTTGAATCGTTCTAAACTGTACATTCAACAAACGATCCACCGCATGTTGCCAGCCAAAACTAAGCAAGCTAGAGCGACCACCAGCACCATCGCCCTTCTGTCGCTGATCTGCGGCAGCATGACCAATTATATTTCCGCCGCTGACACTGCCATCCTTGTAAATCGAATGTACATACCAACTGTTTTGCCACTCGGAGTATTCGTAGGTCAGATCGACTTCCTCAAACAACGAAGGAAAATAAATACCCCCCTGTAACGCCGCATTACCAAGTCTGTAAAACTTGTTTACTGAGGTATCTTCGCCCGCGTACTCAAAATAAAGGCTAAACGGCACTTGGCCTGTCACATTGATCCGAGAGGTCAGCGAGGCGCTTTGGTTTCCGAATTCGTCGTCTTGACTAAGATTATCCCCCGCATTATCCGCCCCACTCGGGTCAAAAAATGCTTTCAATAAGTTTTCAGGCTCATAACACTCACCCCGTTCGCCCCCACCGTAGATCATCACCCGATTCAAACCAAAAGCGACATGTCGCACAGGGTTGAGACTCAAATGCATGCCAATCGCACATGGGTTTCCGGAAGTCAGGCCACCTTGATAGGCGATATTGTCTGACTTGCTTAATTGAGTTGCGAACAACTCATAGCGAAAGCCGAGCGAGCCGATTGAAATGGGGCTCGAAAGTGTTAATGAGGGGCGCGTTTCAGCGTTCGTGCTCCAGAGCATCGCACTGTGCTGCATAGGAGAGAGCCAATGTGAGCGATAGCCAACATCAAACTGCATCCAGTCAACACCAAAGCTGGAGTAGGTGCCTTCCATGGATTCGCCGTCTTCACGACGCTCACCACCCAGAAACGCATACCAGTGTTGATTTAGTCGAAGGTATAGCTGCGCATTGATTGTTGCAGCGTTATCACTGTCTTCGCCTCGCTGATTCGGCAAAGGAATACTCTCATCGCTTTTGGCGTTCAACTCTAAATTAGCGTAAGTAAACCCATCCGTCTGCGAGTAACGCTTGAGATAGCTACGCACTTGTCGACATAGAGTGTTTGGCTCTTCACAGTAATATTTCAAAGCATCATGGACGCGTGCTGCAGGAATCGGCCGCGTTAAAACAGGATCGCCCGCCAGCACCATCAATCGTTCGATCTGACGTTCCGCTTCTGGTGAGATATGTAGTGGAAGATAAGGCGAAACACCTCGCGCGTTCGCCTTTAAGGGCATGACCGCCAACAACAAACCCAATGCGAAACTAAGCAAAGCTACTAGCGCGCTATCCTGGCGTAAGGACATCCAAATACTCTTAAAACACAAATGTAATTATGCAGTTATGAAAACAGTTTTTGTTGGGAAAGGCTAGCAGCTTAAAAATTACTTTTCTGCCACGAGCTGCGCTAAAAAGGTCAAGGTATCCTGGGCTGACTTTTCAGTATTGAAATGATCCCGAATCCTATTTCGTCCGGCCTCTGACATGGCCGCGCATAGGTGACGATCCGCCTCTAAACGCGCAATTCCCTGAGCAATCGCTGCTACGTCGCCCGGCTGCACACGAATACCACTTTCACCGTCAACAATAAGCTCGGCACTGCCCCCCGTGTCTGAAACAATCGCAGCGGTTCCATACGCCATGGCTTCGATCACCGTTTTGGGTAAGCCCTCTCTTTTTAGCGATGGCAAGACAGAGACATCGCACGCCGCAATCAACGCCGGCGCATCTTTTCTATGCCCTGCTACTTTAATGCGATCGGCCATCGGGCTTTGATTAATCAGCGTTTGAATTGCCTCACTGTCCATGCCGTTGCCAACAAGTAAAAAATAAACCTCTTTGTCTTGAGGAAGCTGATGCGAGGCTTGCAACAAAATTGGTAGGCCCTTTCTCGGTCTGTCATTAGCAACGCAACCTACGACGAAAGCGCCATCAGGGATACCAAACTCAGACAAGTCGGCAGGCGCATCCTGATACCAATCAAGCGAATGCCCTTTGTAAACGGTCGTAATTCGATCTTTCGGTAAACGCGAGTGCAGGTAAAGATCATCACGAACCGCATTCGCGACACAAATAATTGCATCCAAGCGCGGATTTAAATGCGTCAAATAGCTTGTTGGATCATACCAATAGATATTACCCGTCTGCCCTCGATATGAGACCGTCTTCACCGGCAATCCGATAGAGGCAAACAATCCATTGGTAATCGCCTTGTTGTTGAACATATAAAGCGCGTCGTATTGACCGTTTTTCAGTTCAGCCCGAACCCGTTTAATCGCCGACCACTGAAACTTCTTCTTCGGGTGGAAATCGATAATCTTCACGCCATTTTCTTTAAAGCGTGAAACGTACTCTGCATCACCTTCTGTCATCAACGTCACGTCGACACCCAGCTTCGCTAAGCCGATGAAAATCTCGGCTTCAGGACGAACCGAATTCCAAGTGTCGGTGTAGGAGGAGATGATTAATAATCTTAACGCCATAGGTCAAAGCCTAGTATTGAAATGTTCGCGCGATACTAAATAATAAATGCAAAATTCTCTACTTAAATAGCGCCCACATGCATCGCGCTGAGGGTGAGTTGCTGTATCAGATTGATAGAAAGCAATGCTAGAATGGCGCGAATTCCAAGTCTTCTGCCAATCCTCATTGAACAAGGATTACATAATGAGCAAACCTAAAAAGCTAATCATCATCGGCGCCGGAGAGCTAGCAGAAATTGCCTTCGAGTATTTCACCTACGATTCAGACTACACGATTGCAGGCTTTTGTGTTGAAGCCGAGTATTTAAAGGATAAACAGCTGAATGGGCTTCCAGTCTCAGCGGTAGAGGACATCCTCAGCGATTATCCATCAAATGAGTTTTGTGCCTTCGTGGCGATACCCTCGACCA
>NZ_LWFU01000401.1:0-7258 GCF_001635135.1 Oleiphilus sp. HI0080 | reverse complement strand
TGAGACAGGCAATTTACTACTTAGAGAATATTTCCTCAGAGTTGGTGAGGCTGAGACCTGATTCGTCAGCCTATTTTGAAGATCGAAAAGCCACGTACATAGACCAGATTAAACAGCTTGATGCTCGCGCAATGGCGCTGTTCTCTGGTATAGAAGATGCGAGAAAAAACATTGTTATCCCGCATAGTTCATTTGCGTATCTGGCAAAGGATTATGGGCTCTCTGTCTAAAGTTTGAGTGGCATGAGCACTAGATCGGATACTTCCGCACGCAGAGTAGCGGAAGTGGTAAGAAAGGTTCGCTCTTTGGGCGTTACTGCCATTTTTAATGAGAATATAGCGAATACCAAGCTGATAGAGCGGCTGGAGAATAAAACCTCAGTTGTGATTTCTGGTACGCTGATTTCTGGAGCGTTGTCGGGGGATAAAGCTCGCAGCTACATCCAAATGATGGAGTACAATTTGGATTTGCTCGGTGGAGCGATGGCGGCATCCGATGCTTCTGTTGTCAGACACCGAGACAATCGTGGCGCGCATGAAAATAATGGTCATACCCAAGAACATGCCCAAGAACATGAACACTAAATTTGAGAAAAATGAGTAAATGATGGAGAGTAGCTATGGCTAAGTCGCTGCAAGAGCAGTTGATGGGCGCGGGCCTTGTCGACAATAAAAAGGCCAAGGCCATAAAGCAAGAAAAGCGAAAGAAGAACAAGCAAGTAGGGCGCTCAGGTCTTGCTGAAGAAGACGCGCAGAAGAAGGCAAGGCTTGAACGCGAGAGGCTTGAAAAGGCCGAGCGCGATCGAGCGCTGAATGAGAAGAAAAAAGCGGAATTGCGCGAACGTGAAATTCAAGCGCAAATCCGCCAGCTCGTGAACGTTAACACCTTACGAGTCGATGGAGAGACCGGCTATCAGTTTGCTGATGGCGCGAAGATTCAAAAGATCTATGTCGACGATCAAACGGTGGACGCTCTTGCGAAGGGCCGCTTGGCGCTCGTTCGAAAAGGTGACTCCTATGCTGTGGTCGCACGACCAGTTGCCGAAAAAATCGCCGAAAGAGATGCCGCCTTTGTTGTTGTCTTGAATGATGGCAGCGGCGAAAAGGTTGATGAAGATGATCCGTATAAGGATTATCAGATTCCGGATGATTTGATGTGGTAAGAGGTAGAATGTGAGAGGTACGAGGCTCGCTCTGTAGTCTCGCTCTTTCGTCTCGCAGAGCTCTTACCCAACACTTACCCGACTAAGACCGGCTCACGAAGACCGGTACATAGCGACAAAAAGCAACCTTATCGCTCTTTTTGCGCTATCTTTTGTAGCAACTTATTTTCAAGCGTTCTGGGGAATGGGCTTATTGCCTCAGAACTTTAGGTATGGAGAGCCGAGTATGTCACATGAACTTCACCCCAGCCGATCTGTGTTTGATCAGGTTATGGTTCCGAATTATGCACCGTCAGCGGTGATCCCGGTTCGGGGTCAGGGCTCGCGCGTTTGGGATCAAGAAGGTAAAGAGTATATTGACTTCGCAGGCGGTATTGCCGTTAGTGCTTTAGGGCATGTTCATCCGCGTTTGGTAAGCACCTTAAAGGAGCAGGCAGAAAAACTCTGGCATGTAAGTAATGTGATGACGAATGAGCCAGCACTTCGTTTGGCAAGCTTGTTAACCGAAAACACCTTTGCGGATCGCGTGTTTTTTGCGAATTCTGGCGCAGAGGCAAATGAAGCCGCTTTCAAACTGGTTCGCAAGTATGCGCATGATCACTATGGCGCAGAGAAAAACGAAATCCTTTCTTTTTATGGCAGCTTTCACGGGCGTACATTGTTTACTGTTTCCGTTGGTGGGCAAGCCAAATATACAGAGGGTTTTGAGCCGGTTCCAGGCGGTATCAAACATGCCACCTTCAACGATCTTGCGAGTGTCGAAGCACTCATCTCAGAAAAAACGTGTGCCGTGGTACTTGAGCCGGTTCAAGGTGAAGGTGGAGTGAAACCGGCTGATCCTGAGTTTTTGAAGGGCTTGCGTGCACTGTGTGATAAACATAATGCGTTACTTGTGCTTGATGAGATTCAAACAGGTGTCGGACGTTCAGGTGCGCTTTATGCGTATCAGAAGTACGGCGTCATTCCAGACATCTTAACGACAGCAAAATCGTTAGGTGGTGGTTTTCCTGTGGGCGCGATGCTCACTTCAGAAAAAGTGGCGCAGAGCTTTGGAGTTGGCACCCATGGCAGTACCTATGGCGGCAATCCATTAGCGTGTGCGGTGGCGGAAGCATTGATTCTCGAGTTGCTTGAGAACAATGTGATTAGCGAGGTTGAAGCGAAGCATTCACGTTTTATGAGTGGTCTCGAAGCCATTAACAAGCGGTATGGAGTTTTCAAAGAGATTCGAAGTTGCGGGCTTTTAATCGGTTGTGAAATGGCTGAAGCCTATCAAGGTAAGGCGAAAGATATTCTCGTTAAAGCGATGGATGAGGGCTTAATGGTGTTAATTGCCGGCCCTAATGTCTTGCGTATGGCGCCTTCTTTAATTATCGCCGACGGCGATATTGACGCAGGGATGGCGCGGTTAGATCAAGCGATCTCTTTGTTTGTTGGAACGGAGGCGTAACATGCATCTAGTGCGTCCATGCACACTGGATGATGTAAGCAGTATCGAGTCTCTAGTGCGCGATAATCATGCGCAGATTTCTTCTCTCCCGCGAAAACGTGCGAGGCTTGTAGAGCGTATTGAGCACTCTTTACGTTCGTTTGAAGATAGCTCCGGTTTGACCGGCGGACAGTTTTTTCTGTTTGTATTAGAGGACACGCAAACAGGACAGATTTTAGGCTGTTCGGGTATTGCAATGAACAATGAGTCCAAGAGACCGTTCTATAACTATCGCCTTGGTGAGTTGATTCATGCTTCCGAGACCTTTGATATTCATACTCCGGTTTCGGTGTTGCACCTCACGCATGAACTCACTGGTTACAACGTTTTATGCTCCTTTGCGATCAAGCGAGAGCTTCTTGGTACAACGCAATTTGATTTGATCTCGCGTGCTCGATTTATGTTCATGCGACAATTCAGTGATATGTTTAGCGAGAATCTTGTCGTTGAGCTGCAAGGGGTATGCAATGAAGAAGGGCAGTCCGCCTTCTGGGATAGCTGGGGGCGCAACTTCTTCAATATGGATTACGCTAGTGCAAATTATCACGTTGCCACCAAGAGCCGAACCTTCCTAGCGGAACTGATGCCACCGCACCCCGTGTACGTGAAGATGCTAACGCCCGAAGCGCAGGCCGTTATCGGGCGGCATGATGATAGGGCAAGAGATATTCACGCGTTGCTCGAGAGAGAAGGCTTTCAGCGCTCGCCCTACGTCGATATTTTTGATGCTGGTGAGGTGATGATTGCCAAACGTGATGAAGTCACAACCTATAAAGATGCGTCAAAGAAGACCTTGTTACACGGCAGCGTATCCACTGGCTTGCCATTTTTAGTCTGTAACGACGCTTACACGGATTTTCGATGTGGCTTGGTTCAACTAACGGATGGACGAGGAGATGTGCTGCGGGTCAATACGGCAGAAATGGAACACTTGAAGTTACGCTCTGGATCGGAGTATTTCTTTAGTCCCTGTTAGAAGCCAGGTCAGTGCTTTTGAAATGCGCTGGCTGAATAGGTTTTTTGGAATGAATGTGCTCAGGCATCAAGGAGATTGCTGGATATGATGGTGGTTCGACCGATAGAAAGTCAGGATCTCACCGCTTTGATTGGCTTCGCCGAGGGCTCCGGTGTTGGTGTGACGACCTTACCGAATAATCCAGACTTATTAGAGAATCGCATTTTTAATTCGATTCGCTCTTTTCGTGGTGCGCAACCCAAGGAGCGCGGTAACTATGTGTTTGCGATGCAAGACACCAAATCTGATCAGGTTGTGGGTGTTAGTGCTATTGAAGCAAACGTTGGGCTTGAACAGGTATGGTATAACTACCGAATTTGTAAGGTTGTTCATGCCTCAAAGCAAATAGGTGTTCATAGTTCAAATCAGATGTTGTACATAACGAACGACCTGACTGGTGTATCTGAATTGTGTACCTTATATCTCGATACGTCTTCTCGTCAGGGCAACAACGGGCGTTTGCTATCGAAATGCCGATTACTCTTTTTGGCGGACTTTCAAGACTACTTTGCTTCTAAGATTGTTGCTGAAATGCGCGGTGTTTCCGATTCAAACGGTATCTCACCATTTTGGGAGTCACTAGGTAAAAAGTTCTTTCAAATGGACTTTTCTTATGCCGATTATCAAGTCGGGCTCGGCAACAAAGAAATGGTTGCAGAGCTAATGCCTAAATACCCAATTTATCTATTTTCCCTTAGTCCAGAGGCGCGTGCCGTCATTGCGCAACCTCACGAAAATACGCGCCCGGCGCTTGAGATGCTGAAAAAAGAGGGTTTTCACTTTAACGGTTATGTCGATATTTTCGATGGAGGACCGGTGATGGAGACCTTTGTTGAAGAAATTCGAGGCGTTCGAGAGAGTAAAGTTTTACCGTATAGAGTTGATGAACAGCATAAAGCGCCTGTTGGTGAACGCACTGACTATGTGGTTTCGAATCGAAAAATGGAGCGTTTCAGAGCCTTGCTTGTATCCAAAGAGCAGGTCGCCCACGACCATGTTAGTTTGAGTAAAGAGCAAGCTGATGCGTTATTGATAGATGACCAATCTGATATTCGCGTGATACCGCTTCGTTACGAATAGGAGAGCAGCATGTCCAACCTTGGGTTGTTGATTAATGGTAAATGGCAGGAAGGTTCCGGCCCTGTTCTTGAAAGTACGAACCCCTATACGCAAGAGCGTGTTTGGTCTGCCACAACGGCAAATAGTGATGACGTCGATCATGCTATATCGGCTGCACGCTCTGCATTCGTTGATTGGGCACGTACCTCTTTTGAGCAGAGAGTGGCCTTAGTTGAACGTTTCAAAGAACAGCTTCAGACAAACACCGAAGCGCTTGCAGATGCGATCGGTAAAGAGACGGGTAAGCCTTTGTGGGAGTCGCGCACTGAAGTTGCGGCAATGATTGGCAAGGTCGGAATTTCAATTCAGGCATATAACGACCGAACAGGTTCTAGTAGTAAACAGCTCCCGGCAGGCACCGCAAGTCTTCGACATCGACCGCATGGCGTGGTGGCCGTTTTTGGACCCTATAATTTTCCTGGGCACCTGCCAAATGGTCATATTATTCCTGCCTTACTGGCTGGCAATACCATTGTGTTTAAACCCAGTGAGCAATGCCCTCTGGTTGCAGAGATCACGATGAAGCTTTGGCTCGAAGCGGGGCTTCCCGAAGGCGTGATGAATCTGGTTCAGGGTGAGCGTATGACCGGTGAAGCGCTTTCACAGCACACCGGCCTAGATGGCCTGTTCTTTACAGGTAGTTCAGGCACCGGCGCTATCTTGCATCAACTTTGGGGTGGTCAGCCCGACAAAATCCTTGCCCTTGAGATGGGGGGTAATAACCCGCTGATTATTGATGAGGATGTCCCCTTTGAGGCGACGGTCCATCATATTCTGTTTTCTAGCTTTGTATCCGCAGGACAGCGCTGCACTTGCGCGCGACGTGTGTTTATCCCTAAGGGGGAGTTTGGTGACAAACTGGTCTCGAGTTTGATCTCCTCGACCCGCGAATTAAGCGTAGGTGCTTATGATGCCGAGAGCCAGCCATTTATGGGTTGTCTCGTTTCAGATGCAGCAGCACAGAATATTGTAGATGCTTATCAGCGCTTACTCGGGCTGGGGGCAAAACCATTGCTCGAATTAGCGCGGGACAACAAGGTTGCTGCAATGTTGCGACCGAGCATTGTTGATGTAAGCGGCATTAACGCGCCAGATGAAGAATACTTTGGACCGCTCATGCAGGTTATCCGTTATGATGATTATGCGCAGGCGATAGAGCTCGCCAATAGGACGCGTTTTGGCTTAGCCGCAGGACTGATTAGCGAAAGCGCAGAGTTATGGCAGCGCTTTTTACTAGACAGCAGAGCCGGCATTGTGAACTGGAATATGCCTTTAACCGGTGCCAGTAGTGCAGCACCGTTTGGTGGTATCGGCGCAAGCGGCAACCATCGTGCGAGTGCTTTGTATGCGGCAGATTATTGCGCTTATCCGGTAGCATCGATGGAAGCAGAACACGCTATGCTACCTGCATCGATTTCTCCAGGTTTGGAAATTAAAACATAAGTGTTGGATTAACAAAGGGACGCATCATGAAGGCGTATGAAGTAAATTTCGATGGGCTTGTCGGACCCACTCATAACTATGCGGGCTTGTCGTTTGGCAACATCGCATCTGAGCAAAGCCTGAAAGATGTTTCCAATCCAAAACAGGCTGCCCTTCAAGGCTTGCAAAAAATGAAGGCGCTAGCGGATAAAGGCATCAAACAAGGAATTTTGCTTCCGCATCATCGGCCCGAGATGAGCCTGTTGCGTCAACTTGGATTTGTAGGAACAGATGCTCAAGTTCTTACTAAAGCAGCCAAGGAAGCTCCGGCCATTCTGGGCTCTGTTTTCTCCGCCTCATGCATGTGGACAGCCAATGCCGCGACCGTGTCTCCAAGCGCAGATAGTAACGACGGTTTAGTGCATTTCACGCCGGCGAATCTAAATGCAAAGCTGCATCGTGCGATAGAGCATCCAACGACGAGCCGGATGCTGCAAGCGATTTTTAATAACGAACGGTATTTTGCCCATCATGCCGCATTACCGTCGGTCGGCCAGTTTGGTGATGAAGGGGCTGCCAATCATACGCGCTTTTGTTCCGCTTACGATCGGCCGGGTGTTCAGCTTTTTGTTTACGGTCGTCAGGCGTTTAGCGAACGAGGTTTAAAGCCCAAACGCTACCCTGCCAGACAAACTCTTGAGGCCTGTCAGGCTGTCGTTCGACTGCATCAGATTGATGAAAGCCGTGTTGTCTATGCCCAGCAGCATCCAGATACCATTGATGCCGGTGTCTTTCACAATGACGTGATTTCGGTTGGCAATCAAAACGTATTCTTTTGCCATGAAGAAGCATTCCTTAGACAAGATGAGGTGATCAGCGAGCTTAAAGCCAAGCTTGGTGATACAGAGCTGTTGGTGATTACCGTTCCTGAGCACGAAGTGCCTCTGCATGATGCGGTTTCAAGTTATCTCTTTAATAGCCAGTTGGTGACTACCAGCGAAGGTGAAATGATGCTCGTTGTGCCTTCGGAATGTGATGATACGCCGTCTGT
>NZ_LWFU01000400.1:0-9422 GCF_001635135.1 Oleiphilus sp. HI0080 | reverse complement strand
AGGAGCGCACAGTTTTTGAACAATAGCGCTTAATCGGCGCTTGCTACCGCTACAAGCCCACCCAGAAAATGATAGACTCGGCGCTTCATTAAGTCGTAACGATCCAGCAGTCTCGTGAGTGTTATATATGCAGAATTTCTCTAAGCTGAGCGCGCTGTTTGCGTCAGCTTTCCTTCTTAGCGCCTGTGAACCGGCATTCGAAACCACCGCTCAAAAATGTGCCGCTGGCCAAGATATTCAAGTCGTCATTCCAGCGCCGGACCCCAAGTTTCAAATATTCACAGATGCCGACGAATATCCGCTCTACCTTCGTGAAGCAATCGAGACTATGACGCCTTCCAGCGTACTTTCGGCTGAAGAGCAGGCAGCCAAGGACTTTATCGATCAACAAATTAGTGACTTCTTGAGTTACGACAAGTCTGGCGATTTAGTTACAGGCGCAAGAAACCCCCTGGACTTTCTTGAGAGTATCGTGTCAACCACTGATCCAGGCGTTGAGATAGAAGCATTTGCTATTGCCAAAAACCAGGTAGCACAAGGCATTGCCGATGATGACGATTTTTGCAGCTATCAGAATGATGACATTCGCATAGTCGACACAGACGCGGATGCAACAACGTTAGCCTTTGCTGAGCTCGCGATGAGCTACAACCCTTTTACGCGCATCGTTCAGCAGTCCATTATCGTTGCCGAGCAGCGTGAAGATCTAGAATCTTCAGCATCACGAGAATCCGTGCCGTTCATTGGCTTCTATCAGGCGCTCCCAGAGAACTTCAAAGCAAATGGTTTTACCCAACCTGAAGTCAGACAACTTATCGCCAATAACGGTAGCGGTTTTGCGCGCCTTTCATTCGATGATGGTGAGGATACAGAGCTCGGCCAGCTGCTGCTGGATTACAACAACGAGTACTGCGACACCGACCGCACAAATGATGACCCGAGCACATGGGAAGACTGCCCTTCAGGCACAACTACTCGGGTACCATCAACGGATGTCGGCGGAGCATGCGATGCGGAGGCAAACAAGCTTGAAGAACACAGCTTCGATTTAAACTCCGTTCACACTGATCTGAAGCGACTTCGCGTAGAAGTGGACTACACCAGCAACAAAGCAGGCGAGGTGCGCATTTACGTATCGGAATATCGAGAAGCCATCTACGGTGCCGACGCGAACGGACTCAACCAAAGCATCATTATCAAAGACCCAACAGACTGCGAAAAACAAGCCGTGCTTGATCTGCTTGCGGATGCCAATCCTGGCGTTGGCGTTCGACTAACGTTCGTTACGGATACCGGTTATGACATCACCTATGAAACAGATGCAGATGGTGAACCGGTACTCGATAGTGATGGCAACCAAATTATCTCGGCTGAACCGATTCCCGCGTATACCTACCAAGGTACAGCAGGAGCCATCATTCCCTAAAATTTCAGCAGCATTTTGCCTGCCCTCTGCTATATTTGAAGCATCAAATTAGCGAGGACAGCAATGTGTCGAGCCCTTCTATTGCCCACGTTATAAACGAGTTCATGAGTTTCAGCGAGCTGTTAGACGATGCTTATTGGGAAGCATCGAGCATCTCGGATAAAGATTTTATCTACGACATTGCGAGCATGTTCTCGCAAGAGATCGGAGAGCTAAACAAACTCAGCATCCAAGATCACCACTACCCCTACGAATTCATTACGGAAGGCATTCGCCGAATTGGGTCGAAAGTGGAAGAATTGGATGAGCGTCTCGCAGCGCTTATCCCCAGAACAAAGACCTACATTGATATGCGAGATATCCTTTCGAATATTCTCGCCATTCTTGAAGAAGCAAGAAGCTAGAGTCGGGCCTAAAAACCGACTAGCACCGGCCGCGTGTAATGGTCCACTAACAGAGCGACGAACAATAGCATCAGATACGTAATCGAGAATTTGAAGGTATTAATCGCATCGTGCTTGTGCTTGTTTCGAATCATCCTTACCGACCATTGCATAAAACGTGCGCCCAACAGTAACGCAGAGACCAAGTAAACCTCACCGCTCATCCCAGTGATATACGGCAACACAGTCACCAATAACAGAATGACGGTGTAGAGCAAAATATGTAGCTTCGTAAAACGCTCACCATGCGTTACTGGAAGCATGGGAATACCTACCTTTGCATATTCTTCTTTACGGTGAATCGCTAGCGCCCAAAAATGTGGTGGCGTCCAAGCAAAGATAATCAACACCAGCAACAAAGCATGCGGATCTAAATAGCCTGTTGATGCAGTCCATCCTAACAACGGCGGCGCCGCACCGGCCAAGCCGCCAATAACAATATTCTGTGGCGTCGCACGCTTTAAATACATGGTATATATCAGTGCGTAACCGATTAAAGAAGCAAGCGTGAGCCAGGCTGTTAGGGCATTTACCCAAACCATCAGCACAAGCATACCAAGGGCACCGATGGCCGCGGCAAATATCAGAGCCGAAGCACTATCGACCTTACCAACAGCAAGCGGTCGATTGCGGGTCCGAGCCATGTGTACATCAATTCTCTGATCAACAACGTGATTAATCGCAGCCGCGGATCCAGCCATTAATGCAATGCCTAAATTTCCTAGAATCAAAGCTTGCCAGGAAGGCAAACTGTAAGTCGCCAACAGCATCCCCACCACAGAGGTCAGCAACATGAGCGCGACTACTTTAGGCTTACAGAGTTCGAGATAATCCTTCCAGGAAGCGGAAGCGGGCGCTCCCCCTATCATTGATGTTGCTTTCATTTCTTCCTCCCATCTTATTATTTTTCTAGACGATGTAATTGGAAATTAAGATTGACCATGCTTAACAACAACAAAGCACCTACTGCATTATGCGCAACTGCAACGGCTAAAGGAACTAACAGGATCACATTGCTCAAACCGAGCAGCACTTGTGCAATCAAAATAACCAGCATCGTAATGACCCCGCTACGCACTGCGGGAACGGTCTTTAGCCGCCACAAGCGCAGCGCCATCCAAAGCAGATAAGCAACGAGAACGATGGCGCCGATCCGATGTGCGACCTGAATGGCGACTCGGCTCGCATTATCCATGGTGCCGCCCAAATAATTTGGGCCAACCTCTTGGGTAAAATCAAACCCCTTCGCAAAATCCATTTCAGGCCAAAGTGAGCCCTGACAACCTGGCAGTTCATCCCCACAAGCAAGCGCCGCATAATTAGAGGCTGTCCACGCCCCCAAAAAGATTTGAAGAACAACCAAAATCAAACCAAACATCGCAAAGCGCTTCAAAGGCTTGAGAAGAGATAAGGCCTCGTTAAGTCCCTTACTCATCGCGCCAGAACCGGTACGAAGCACCAGCAGAAACAAAAGGGACAGTGTCGCGAACCCTCCGAGAAGGTGTGCGCTGACAACTTGCGGCCAGAGCTTGAGCGTTACCGTCCACATACCGAACAAACCCTGACAAATCACCAACGCTAGCAGGCCATAAATATGCCAAGTCGGTAATGCTGATTCCTGAGCCGAGTATCTTATCTGTCTCTGCGCCCGAAACGCATAGATAGACAGGCATAAGATGACAAACCCTAAGCTACTCGCAAAATAACGATGAATCATCTCTGGCCAACCTTTTTCTACTTCAACCGGCGCTTCAGGGAACCGTGCTTCTGCGATTGCTATTTTCTCAGGCGACTCTGGAACAGTAAGAAAGCCATAGCAGCCTGGCCAATCTGGGCAACCAAGACCCGCATCCACAAGCCTCGTCCAAGCGCCGAGCATCACGACCACAATAGCGAGCAGCATCGATAACAAAGCCACTCTATAGATTCTCTTCCGATGCATCGTAAACCTCTTTCGTTCTAACCGATATTTGACAGCTTAAGTAGCTTCTTCAAATCGTCTTTAAGGTCATAACCACTATGTGAGGTATCGTAATGCAGAATCACGTTGCCAAGTGGGTCGCTTATCCAAAGCTGCCAAGTGGAATTCGCTTCGCTGTTGATGATTCTTGGCAGCGCAGCTTGCACCTTATGGTCTATAGGTAGGTATTGAAGCTCTGGGTAGTCTTCTGCAAGCACACTGCGAAAAGTCTGTTCGTCGGGCGTCATAAACACTCGGGCGACACGCCCCTGCTCTCTAGCCATTAAAATATTTACCTGTCGAGCTGTATGCGCCATATCCTGACATACAACATCACACTCACCGCTGCCGGTCTGAATCAACAACCACTTTCCCTGAGTTTCCTTATATAAGCCGTCACTCGTCGGCTGCAAGCCAAAAGCAGCCAACGATAAAGCAGGAGCAATTAGCTCACCTTTATTGGTCTTACCTGTTGGTATGGCGAAGCTGCCAAAGTACATAAGCATTGCCAGAATGACCGGAACGCCCGCCACCGCAAAAATAGCCAATAATTTAAGTTGGTTGCGACGACGTTGATGCTCTGAATTAAGTTGTAGTGTTTCAGTACTCACAAGATACTCCCGTACTTCCTGATCTATTATTCTTGATATTGTTTGTCGGCCCTTGGCCATAACTTAAAAGTGGTAAAACATGCCAGTAGCAATAAGGCAAAGGACATTGAAAACCATTGCAAGGCATAGCCCTGATGCTTTTCCGGATTCATCATCTGATAGTCCCAGTACACATCTTCGGCACCCACAACGTCCCCTGAAAAAAGCCGGAATTCGCTGTTCGTAACAAGCCTAGTCATAAACAACTGTTCAATGGCCGGCCAATCAAGCCCCTGAATACGCCAACTGTTTTTCCCATCTGATTCAAGGCTACTCTCAAACACGGTCAGTTGCTTATCTGGCCAATAAAAATAACCGTCCAAAGCAACACTGCTATTCGCTGCAGAGGGCAAGCCAACCTCCGGAAATTCGCTGCGATACTTTGGTGCCGGCAGCCAACCTCGGTTTACCAATAAGAACTCACCCGTTTCGGCCTCAAACAGAGTCAGCAATTCGTAACCCACACGTCCTTTTTTTTGGCGGTTATCCAGAAGCAAGTGCCGATCCAAATAACGCCCTCTTAATGTTAACCGCTCAAAGCGCTTGGCCGTTTCGTCTGAAGCAAAAGCGCGACTGATCGCACTTGTTCGTTGCTGCTGCTCTGCGAGTAACAATCGTTTTTGATCAGCTCTGTCTAGCTGCCAAAAACCAAGCTTTAGCATCAAGGGGAAAAAAATAAGGAAGAACAACCAGACCAGAATTAGAGGTTTTGCCGCGCCTTTACTTCGTCCAACCATACTTCTCATACTACTCTTGGCTTTGAAGTGCTTTGCCTCGCAGGCTACACTGCAGCCTCCTATCAAATAAAAAGAACCGACAACATGTTAAAAATCATCATTGCCGTGCTCTTGATTGGCGTTGTTATCAGTCTGTTTAGCGGCCTATTTTTCTTGGTTAAAGACGACAGCAAATCAAAGCGAGTTGCTCATTCCTTAACAGTACGCGTCTTTCTAGCCGCACTCATTGTCTTGGTCGTTCTTTATGCCTTATGGACGGGGGAGTTAAAACTTAACCCCTCGCCCATCTGATCATTCGGTTTGCTTCTTAAAGAATATAAACAAGGAAAAACAGACCTAGCCAAACCACATCGACAAAGTGCCAATACCAACTGGTTGCCTCAAACGCAAAGTGGTTATCTTTGTCAAAGTGCCCTTTCCGAATACGGAAGTACATAATAATCAGCATGATTGTGCCCAGCGTCACGTGCGCACCATGGAACCCCGTAAGCAAGAAGAAGGTCGTACCATAAATACCTGATTGCAATGTCAAATCTAGGTCGTTATACGCCTCAACATATTCTTCTCCCTGGAAAAATAAGAACACCGCGCCGAGTGCAATTGTTGCAAGCAAAAAACCTTTCAGCTTCGCGCGATTACCATCTTTCAAAGCGTGATGTGCGATCGTCACGGTCACACTCGATGCTACAAGCAAGATAGTGTTCAACAACGGCAAATGCCAAGGGTCAATTAAGGCCTTAGGACCAGGGAACGTAGTGTTATCCGGGTTCACCATTAACGGCCACGTTGCTTGAAACTCGGGCCAAAGCAATTCACCGGTTGATGCATTGCTGCCCTCACCGCCGATCCATGGCACGGAAAAGACCCGCACATAAAACAGCGCACCGAAAAAAGCGGCAAAAAACATCACTTCCGAAAAAATGAACCAGCTCATTCCCCAGCGGAATGATCGATCCATCTGCTCGCTGTACATGCCAGCACGGCTTTCTTGGATAACGTGGCCAAACCAGCCGAACAGCATATACGCCATAATCAATGAACCGACAAAGAACATTAACCAAGACATGCCGGTGCTCTCACCAGCAGAAGCTGCGTTCATAACGCTTCCTGCGCCCACCAGTGTCAAGAATAAACCGATGGTTGCAACGATAGGCCAACGACTCTGCGCCGGCACATAATAAGATGTTTCTGCACTCATTTATCTAGACTCCTATTCTCATTCAAGACGCGCTAAACCGCTCGCGGACGTCCAATTATTATTTTCACAGTGCTGCTTGTTGTAAGGCTTGCTCCAAGTCTTCGGGTGCCAAAGTTTCAGTCTGATCAAACAGGGTGTATGACAACGTCAATGTACCCAGATGCTCGGGCAACGATTCATCGACCACAAAACGCAGAGGCATCAACACCTCTTCCCCGGGCTTTAACACTTGCCGGTTAAAGCAAAAACATTCTGTTTTATGGAAAAAATCCGTACCTTCGGATGGCGAGAGGCTTGGAACTGCTTGCGCAACCATGGGCTTACTAGTCGGATTTTTGGCATAAAAATCGACAGCGATCATGGCTCCGGGATGCACGCTCACCTGATAATCAACTGGGCGAAACTCCCACGGCATATTCTCATTGTTTTGTGTAACAAACTGAACGCGAACTTGACGCTCTGCATCGACGATATGCTCTTCTACAAGAGAAGCATCATATCGGCCTGAGGTTTTGCCATTCAGTCCAGTGATGTCACAAAAAACGTCATAAAGGGGGACCATCGCAAAGCCAAAACCAAACATGGCCACAACAGCAAAAAGCGACTTTAGAACGGTTCTTTTTGTTGCCTGGTTTTGCATATGCCTCCCCCTTAACTTCGTACAATACTCACTACGATTGACTACTTCACCTCAGGCGGTGTAGAAAATGTGTGGTAAGGCGCGGGAGACGGAATAGTCCACTCTAGCCCTTCAGCACTTTCCCAAACCTGATCTGTCGCCGGCTCTCCGCTTCGAATCGTCTTTATGACAAGGTAAAGAAATAGCAACTGCGTTGCGCCAAACATAAACGCGCCAACAGTCGATATGCTATTAAAATCTGCAAACTGCAACGCGTAATCTGGAATACGCCGCGGCATACCAGCCAGCCCCAAGAAGTGCATTGGGAAGAATGCGAGATTCATACCCACAAACGATAACCAAAAATGCAATTTGCCCAAGGTCTCGCTGTACATCCGGCCGCACCATTTAGGCAGCCAATAATAAACAGCCGCGAAAATACCAAAGATAGCTCCTGGTACGAGAACGTAATGGAAATGTGCAACAACGAAGTACGTATCGTGATATTGGAAATCCGATGGCGCAATCGCCAGCATCAAGCCTGAGAAACCTCCAATGGTAAACAGCACCACAAAGGCAATTGAAAACAGCATAGGCGTTTCAAATGTGAGAGAGCCTCTGAACATGGTGGTGATCCAGTTAAAGACTTTTACCCCAGTTGGCACTGCAATCAACATAGTTGCATACATAAAGAACAGCTCGCCAAATAAGGGCATGCCAACCGTAAACATATGGTGCGCCCAAACGATGAACGAGAGTATTGCAATGGATGCAACTGCGTACACCATCGAGTGATAGCCAAACAACCGTTTACGCGAAAATGTTGGAATAATCTGACTCACCACTCCAAAAGCAGGGAGGATCATGATGTACACCTCAGGGTGCCCAAAGAACCAGAAAATGTGCTGGAACAGAACTGGATCACCACCACCTGCCGCATTGAAGAAGCTCGTACCGAAGTGAACGTCCATTAGCATCATGGTGACAACGCCAGCCAATACCGGCATAACAGCGATGAGCAGGAAGGCTGTAATCAACCATGTCCAGACAAACAACGGCATTTTCATTAGCGTCATGCCCGGCGCACGCATATTCAAAATGGTTGCGATAACGTTGATCGCCCCCATAATCGAAGAGATGCCCATCATATGCACACCAAAGATAAAGTAAGTCACTGTATCAGGGGCATATGTTGTGGAAAGAGGCGCATAGAATGTCCAACCAAAGTTGGGTGCGCCACCTTCCATAAACAGGGTGCTCAGCAGCAGACCGAATGCAAACGGCAGAATCCAAAAACTCCAGTTATTCATTCTTGGCAAGGCCATATCCGGCGCACCAACCATAAGAGGAATCATCCAGTTAGCCAAGCCGACAAAGGCGGGCATCACCGCGCCAAACACCATAATGAGACCGTGCAAAGTCGTCATCTGGTTAAAGAATTCCGGCTCCACTAATTGCAAACCAGGTTGAAACAACTCAGCTCTTATCGTAAGGGCCATACAGCCGCCAACAAGAAACATTGCGAAACTGAACCACAGATACATCGAACCGATGTCTTTATGGTTAGTCGTAAACAGCCAACGAGCTATGCCTTTTGCAGGGCCGTGATGCTCATGCTCTTCGTGCGTAGGATTATCAATTACCGCGCTCATAAGCCCTCCTTATTTATTTTTATAATCGACGATGTCTTTAGCGGAAATATTGTCGCCAGTATCATTACCCCAAGCATTTCGCTCATAGGTAATTACCGCAGCAAGATCCACTTCACTAAGCTGAGCGCCGTAAGCCTGCATGGCAGAGCCTGGCACACCATCTACGACCACTTCGATATGCTTATCCAGCAGCTTGGTAGCAATTTCACTACCTGCAAGCGCTGGAAACGCTGGAGGAATGCCTTGACCGTTCGCCTGATGGCACGCAGCGCAGTTAGTCGCATAGACCTTTTCACCGCGCTCCATTTGCTCCTCTAGGGTAAAGGTTAGCTTGGCGAGTTCGGCAGCGGCTTTCGCCTCTTCCTGCTTCTTCACGAGCCATTCGTCGTATTCAGCTTGCTCTACAGCGCGCACAACAACCGGCATAAAGCCGTGATCCTTACCGCACAGTTCGGTACATTGCCCACGGTAAACACCAGGTTCATTGATGCGCGTCCAGCTTTCATTAATGAAACCAGGGATAGCATCTTTCTTTACTGCGAAATCAGGAATCCACCAGGAGTGGATCACGTCGTTTGCTGTAATCAAAAAACGAATCTTTTTACCCACTGGCACAACAAGCTCGTTATCGACTTCTAGGAGATAGTTTTCGTTTTTCTCTTTGGCGTTATAGATCTCTTCTTTTGGGGTCGATAGATTACTAAAGAAGTCGACGCCTTCACCCAGATACTCATAGC
>NZ_LWFU01000399.1:0-2361 GCF_001635135.1 Oleiphilus sp. HI0080 | reverse complement strand
GAAGCGCTCTAGCTGTTGCTCTTTGTCGATGCTGAGAAACAGTTTGATGACAATAATTCCGTCATCCACCATTTGTTGTTCAAACTCGTTTATTTCCTTATATGCACGCTGCCAGGTGCTTTTGTTTACGAGTTGATCGACTCGCTCGACAAGTACTCGGCCATACCACGAGCGATCAAAAATAACGGTTTGCCCCTGTTTCGGAAGGCGCCGCCAAAAGCGCTGGAGATAGTGTTCGGCTAGTTCTTCCTCGCTTGGCGCGCCGATGGGATGAACCCGATAACCTCTCGGGTCCATAAATGCGGTTGCCCTGCGTATAAGGCCACCTTTACCTGCGGCGTCGATGCCTTCGGTAACAATGACGCAACGATGCCTTTGTTGATACACACCATGTTGTAAGGCCATAAGTTTTAGTTGAAGTTTTTCCAGCTCTTCTCGATATGTGTCTTTATTCGCCTTCGGGTGTTCAAGCGCACTTAGTCTTTGGCGTTGCATGATCATTTGACCTCTCCGTCGACATTCGGCTGGTTTTCGGATCGTTCTTCGTGCTTGTGTTGCATCTCCCAGAGTTCGGCATATGCACCTTGTTGCGCAAGCAATTGCTGATGATGGCCGTGCTCGATAATACGACCCGCATCCATAACCAAGATGCGGTCGCAATCGATCACGGTAGAGAGTCTGTGTGCAATGATGATGGTACTTCTGCCAATTGAAACCTCGCGAATAGCGCGCATTACGGCTTGCTCAGAGCGGCTATCCAAGGCGCTGGTTGCCTCATCAAAAACCAATATTGATGGCTGTTTGAGTATCATGCGCGCAATGGCGACCCGTTGCTTCTCGCCCCCCGAGAGTTTTAAGCCTCTTTCGCCAACATGCGTTTGTAAGCCCGAAGGCAATGACGTAACAAACTCCTTTAGGTGCGCAAGTTCAATCGCTTTTTCGACTTCTTGATCGGTCGCTGTTGGGCAGCCATATCGCACGTTTTCGAGCAGGGAATCGTTGAACAAAACGGTGTCTTGCGGCACCACGCCAATGGCATCTCTTAAGCTATGCAAGCTTACGTCGCGGATATCCTGCTCATCAATTCGGATACTTCCTGACGATACATCGTAGAAGCGAAACAGTAAGCGGGCGATAGTGGATTTTCCTGAACCGCTGCGACCCACAATAGCAATCCGCTCTCCAGGCCCTATCTCAATTGAAAGGCTTTTCAGGATTGGCCGTTGGGCATCGTAGGCGAAATCGACATGTTCGAAGTGGATGCGGCCAGTGATGAGATTTAAGTCTGCGTTACTTTTGTCTGGAACACTCGATTCTACTTTAAGCAGATCAAACATGCGTTCAATATTGGTGAGCGAACTCTTGATCTCTCGATACACAAAGCCAAGAAAGTTAAGCGGCATGAATATTTGCATCATAAAGGCATTTACGAGCACGAAGTCACCAATGGTCATGCGTTGTTGGGTAACTTCGTAAGCGGCGAGAGAGAGCATGGCAGTCATTGAGAGCGCGATGATGAGCGCTTGGCCCGCATTCAGTGCAAACAGAGAGAGTCGATTTTTACGTTTTGCCTGCTCCCAAGATGCCAGTGCGCCGTCATACCGATTGGCTTCAAATTGCTCATTGGTAAAGTACTTCACCGTCTCGAAATTAAGCAGGCTGTCGACGGCGCGGGTGGTACTCGTGTTGTCTGCCTCGTTTGCCTCACGGATAAACTTGGTGCGCCAGTCGGTGATGGATTTTGAATACCAGACATAAGCAACAACCGACGCCAAAACGATGAGTGCAAAAGAGATGCTGTATTGTTGCCATAGTATGCCCATCACCAGAAAAAGTTCTAGAAAGGTCGGTACAATATTGAACACCAAAAAGCGCATCAGAAAGTTAATGCCGCTCACTCCGCGCTCAATATCGCGTGATAAACCGCCAGTTCTTCGATTGAGGTGGAAAGCGAGATCTAGCTGGTGGAGATGCTCGAAAACCCTCAGGCCAATGCGGCGCATGGCACGTTCGGTTACGCGGCCAAAGAGCGTGTCGCGAATCTCGCCAAGCACCGAGTTGGCAAGCCTGATAAAACCGTATGCGATTAACAGCGCAATAGGCACGCTTAGCGCCATTGCCGTTTTGCTATCCAAGCCGGAAGAGGCTTGCGCATCAAATTGTCCGTTAAGATTATCGACAATTTGTTTTAGAACAAAGGGCATGCCAATGCTGGCAAGTTTTGCTGCGACAAGGCACGCAAGCGCAAGCGCAACGCGAGAGCGGAACTCAAAAATATAGGGAACAACCTGCCGAACTACAGACCAGTCGATCTTTTGGTTTGGGTTGAAATCGGAACGCATCCCGCGCATGGCATTTTCC
>NZ_LWFU01000398.1:0-10537 GCF_001635135.1 Oleiphilus sp. HI0080 | reverse complement strand
GGCCTTCTTACTTGGTCTGAGTGACATTACCGTGCCATGGGAAACGCTCTTGCTCTCGGTCATTCTTTACGTCGTGATCCCGTTGGTTGCAGGTGTGATAACCCGTATTCGGCTTGATCGACCTGATGATCAGGCGGCGGGGAAAAACAATAATCATGAACGGCTAAACCGTTTCCTGACTGTCGTAAAACCGTGGTCTGTGACCGGGCTTTTGGCCACAGTGGTATTGCTATTCGGCTTTCAGGCGCAAACGATTCTCGACAAGCCACTGGCAATCGTATTGATCGCCATTCCACTTTTGATTCAAACCTACGTGATTTTCGCAATCGCTTACGGTGGCGCGAAAGCACTCAAACTGCCGCATAACATTGCAGCACCAGCCTGCTTAATCGGCACCTCTAACTTTTTTGAATTGGCCGTAGCCGTAGCGATTTCCTTGTTTGGCCTAAATTCGGGCGCAGCGCTTGCGACCGTGGTTGGTGTATTGGTTGAGGTGCCTGTGATGTTGTCTTTAGTCGCTTTGGTAAACCGAACACAACACTGGTTCGACAAATAGCGCGAGCTACAACCATTCGTTGAGCGTGTATCGTTGAGTTGCGGATTGCGGATTGCGGATTGCGAGCTAAGGTAAGCGTTTCAAAAGGCGGCGCTCGCTCACTAGTCGCGCGCTGAAATGCCCTCTCCGTGGATATGTCCAAGCCATTTGCCCATTAAGGCATACAACTTTTGAGCATCGACCGGTTTTGCAATGTAGTCGTCCATACCTGCATTAAGACACATTTCTTTGTCTCCTTTCATTGCGTTTGCTGTCATCGCAATGATCGGTACGTTCGCCTTTTTCGGCGCAGCCAATTGCCGGATCGATCTGCTCGCTTCATAGCCATCCATTACCGGCATTTGGCAATCCATAAACACCAGATCAAAGTCTTGCTCTTGAAGTGCATCAACGGCCTGCCTTCCATCTTCCGCCATCACTACATTAACTGAAACGTTGGTCAGCATTAACTCAGCAACCATGCGGTTGATCTCGTTATCGTCCACCAGCAAGATGGTTCGCCCATCAAAATTGTATGTTGGCTCGTCCTCAGACTTAAACTCTTCACCAACAGAGCTGGAATGCGCGTCTGCGAGCGCATCCAAAAACTCCGAGGGTTTAATGGGGCTGCACACCTCTTTGACAAATACTGCTCGATCAAACTCACCAAAATCTTCAGAATATAAAGGCGTCAGGTAAAGCTTTGGCAAGGCTTTCGTCAGCTTGCCCAATGCTTCGCTTAACACCTGTTGGTAATCGTCCATATCAGCAATAATGCAGCTTACATCCGCATATAAACCTCTGTCTCCAACTAACTGCTGCAAGGCAAGCATAAAGTCCGACACATCCTCAAACACAACACTTTCAAGCCCCCAACTTTCTAGATGATTACGCATGGCCCGACGACGGACCTCATTGTTATCAAAAATCATCGGCTTAATATGTCGCAAAGGGCCTGAACGCACCTCGCTCTCGGGAACATCAGCTTCGATTAAAGGTAAGAAAAAACTAAAGCTGCTGCCCTTGCCTTGCGTAGACGTCACTGCAATATCGCCGCCCATCAGCTGTGCGAGTCGCTTACATATGGTGAGACCAAGTCCTGTGCCGCCGAACTTGCGTGTTGTAGATGTATCTTCTTGCGAAAACGCCTCAAAGATATATGCCAATTTGTCTTCTGAAATTCCAATGCCACTGTCTTTTATCGAAATCTTAAAATAAGCATCACCCATACGCTCCATCACTTCAGCACGAACCTCAACAACGCCACCATTGGTAAACTTATTCGCGTTCGATAGCAGATTCAGCATAACTTGCCGTATTCTGCTGGGGTCACTGTTTACGTATTCAGGTAGGCGAGAACTGTATTGAATAACCAACTGGTTCTCGGATTTATTTGCGAGCATGGTGACTTGATCCACGGTACTCTCGATCAACGCCAATAAGCTGAAATCCATACGCTCAATTTCAATCTTTCCTGCCTCTATTTTCGAGAAATCGAGTATGTCGTTAATAATCTGCGTCAAGCTGCCGGTGCTTGTCAGAATCGTTTCAATTTGTGAACGCTGATCGCTATTTAAGCCCGAGCGCTGGAGAATCTGCGCCATACCATTGATACCGTTCAAAGGGGTACGAATCTCATGACTCATGTTGGCCAGAAACTCACTCTTCGCTTTGGTTGCATCTTCAGCACGCAATTTTTGCCGTTCCAGATCGACCATTTGCTCCTGAAGTTGGCGCGTCGCTTGTTTTACTTTTTCGTCGAGATTCCGATTCACTTCCGCGAGTTCTTCTTTGGATTTGGTCGCCGATATAGACACGCGAAAGCCCCACGTCATCAAGCCAATGACGAGGATAGCTAACGCGACCGAGGCAAACTGCCCCATTGTGTTTATTTGATCGAAATGGGCTTGCTCGATACTCAACAGGCGAGAACTAAAACGGCCATTAAGATGCTCTAGAAGCTTTTTCTCTTCGCCCCGCCTTTTCTGAATCGAGCGATCATACAACGCCAAATGACGAGCAAAGCGGCCTATCTCTTCGGGTAATTCCCCTATGGTTTCCTCAATGAGTCTGACGGCATGCCAAGTCATCTGCCAGCCTTCTAACTTCGGCTCGATCAAATATCCTTGCACATACTGACGTTCTTCGATCGAGAGTCGTTTAGCCCCAGGCAAAGAAAACAAGCTAGGCAACTCAGCAGCTAAATAGCGGGTTGAGTTATATTTAATGGCACTATTCGTTTTTAAATCTTCAACAATCCATCGCAGTTCCTCTGTGTAAGACATCAACATATCTAACACCATAGGCTCGTACTCCGCCGAGTGCTGCACGAGCCGCGTCGCATCGTGTACTACACGCTCGAAAAGCATATTCAATTTGTCGAAGTTTCGCCTGCTTGCCTGGTTGATCGACTGCATCTCTTGAATGAGCTGAAACTCAGCTGTGTTCAATGACGCCGCATTTATTCGCATATTCTCCATGTTCTTCGCGTCTATCTGGGCGGTCACAATGATCGCGATACAACCAAACACGAGCAAAAGAAGAAAAATGATCAGGCGACGCAGCGATTGAAGTCTCATTACTTCACTCCGCTAATGGCCGCAGCGTTTAAACGATTTGGCACAGGCGATCCGTCCAGGGTTTTTAAGAAAGCAACAATATCCATGGCTTGCTCTTCCTCTAACGAAAACCCTAACTGGTAATAAGCCATTTTTATCACTGCGTCCTCCAAGGTATCGACGCTGCCATCATGAAAGTACGGTGCCGTTTGCGCCACATTGCGTAACGACGGCACCCGAAATTTATAGCGATCTTGATCGCGCTTTGTGACGTTAAACAACCCTAGGTCTGACTCTTTAACATCACCCCGATCGGCGAAATAATTTCCCATCAACCCAAGATACTGATACATGTTGCCGCCAAGGTTCACGCCTTGGTGACAACCGGCGCAGCCCAATGAGAGAAACAGATTTAAGCCTTTGCGTTCTTGCT
Source organism: Oleiphilus sp. HI0080 (assembly GCF_001635135.1). Classification (NCBI taxonomy): domain Bacteria; kingdom Pseudomonadati; phylum Pseudomonadota; class Gammaproteobacteria; order Oceanospirillales; family Oleiphilaceae; genus Oleiphilus; species Oleiphilus sp. HI0080. The sequence goes on along the minus strand of NZ_LWFU01000398.1, from coordinate 7,011 downwards.
CATTTAACAAGGAAACGTCACCTGCAAGAAACGCGTCAAACCGGCTTGGGGTGAGCAAGCTGTTTTCAAAGGCAACAATGGCCGCCTTGATATTGCTTGGCGAGATGCCCTCTTCAAACAAGCTAAGAAAGCGCTCTTGATAGTGCTTATCGGCTTTCAGGCGCTCTACTATTTGCGGCCAAGAGCTATCCATTTCATTTGTATCATGAATCGGACCATCTATTTGATCTGCTAGGCTTGCCGCTCTACCATCCCAAAACTGGACAAAGTTCAAGCCTGCATTCATGACCGTGGGCGCATTCACTGTGCCTAGCCGACCTTGCGTACCGATAGAAATAGCTAGTTGATCATCGCCTCCCGTCGTCAATTGATGACAAGAAGCGCAACTAACGTCCATGCTGCCGCTTAGACGGGCATCGTGAAAGAGCCGCTCTCCTAGCGAGATTAGTTCTGCGGATTTTTGGACTGAACTCGATGGCGTGAGTATTCGAAACTCTGCGTAATCTTCGGTCGCCGCACTCTCATGCTGCGCAAGCAATTTAACCGAATCTGTCGACAACGCATGGCTAACCTGTCCGTCATGTGCATCGCTACAGGCACCAAGCTGCATACTGAGCGCCAGCAAAATCAAGCGAAGCGTATTTAACGACCGCTTCAAACTAACCAACCTCAACAACCTGCTTAAACCGAACTCTGACATTTCGATGTACACCACCAGACCCATAACAAAACGTGCTCGAAGTATAGTCAAGGAAGTGCCTTACGCTATGCCGATATAAAAAACAAACTAGCGAATGAACAGGCCATAAAACCTTATTTTTAAAGGGGTAATTCGCCAAATTAAGATCGTCTCAACGAACGCTGTGATTGCTCGCTTACGTAACAATCGCAACAGTTTGTGTTTTCTTGTACAAGACCACGCCAGATGGCGCACCCTTGCTATATTAAAAAGAGAGTATCAAAAATAAATAAGAAAACGACAACTACCGTGCGAAGTACTAATGATCACCGACGGTGCCGCGCTTTCGTGCTTGTATGCAGTTTATTGTCCATGATGGCAATGGCATTTCCAGCACAGAGCATCACCGTCATCACGAATGCAGCGGTAGACAGAAACGAGTTGCAGCTCAAGGAATTAAGAGCAATCTATACAATGAAAAAGCGTCTATGGTCGGACGGTCAACCTATTCAAGTCTACGTGCTAACGCCAGAACAAGACTCCCATCGTGAGTTTTGTAAGCAAGTGCTGGGTGTCTTTCCCAGACAACTGCAATCTATCTGGCACCGCCTAGTCTACTCCGGAACCGGAGAAGCCCCCATCGAACTAAATAGCGAGCAGGAAATGCTGGAGGTGATTTCCTCCACGAAAGGCGCCATTGGCTACATCCAGAAAGAAACAGATCATGAACAGATTAATACCCTTACTATTCGCCGCTAGTGCCACGCTGACTGCGTCGGCGCAGTCCAGCGAGTGGTTTGAGCAAAACCGGTTTGAGGCCTTTTTGAGCCAAAGCCTGGTGCACTCAAGTGACTACAATTTTCTGAGCCAATCTGACGACGACCTATCGTTTGATCTGTGGGAAGCCGGAGCGTTGTACTCAACAAAGGTCTACAAAGATCTTGGGTTCTCTGGGCAGCTTTTGGGCCGAAAAGTCAGTGAAGCGAGTGGCGACGATATTCGCGTTGACTATGCATTTTTTAGTCTGCCTTTATACAGACAAGACGAAGTTCAAGTGATCGGTAGGCTTGGCCGTATTCGCTCTTCCTTTGGTTTCTATAACGAAACACGCGACATCCCGCACACGCGAACAGGCATTTTTATGCCGCAATCCATCTATTATGATCAAACTCGCAATTCTTTTTATTCTGCCGATGGCATTGAATTTTTTGCCTCTAAAGGCTTCGATGAAAAACAACTTAGCTTTCAAATATTCGTGAGCAAACCGGTTGTCGACGAAGACGAAATCAAAGAGGCATCAGCGCTCAATCCGTCTAACCTTGAAGGAGACAAGAGTTTTCTCGCCAAGCTAGCCTATGGCTCTGAATTTGAAGGTTGGCGTGCAGCGCTTACCTATTATCGTCCGGAATACACGATTGATGTTAATCCAGTGCTGGCTGTCTCGCCTAGCGATTTAGGTCTTCCCGCAGGTCCCGCCATCAACATACAAGCGTATGGAGATGATTCGTCTTTTTACTCTGAAACAGTGCTGAGCTCTCTGGAATACAATCAGCTAGATTGGTCGGTCACAGCCGAGTATTCGCGCCATAAGTTCAAATCCAAAGTGAATTTTGATCTAAACAAAACGGTCGCAAATTCACCGTTATTGCAAACCCTGAGTAACAGCCAACTTGCACAAGCGCAGCAATATGCGAACCAAAACATCAAGTACCTTGGCCATGAAGAATCGTTTTATATACAAGGCTTGTATCGCTGGACCGATACCACAGACACCTACATCCGTTACGATTACAACCGCCTGCGCGATGTGAGCTTTGCGGACCCAAATGGGCATTTTGTCGACATAAATATGGGTGCGAGTTGGCGGCCAGATAATAACTGGCTTGTTCGTGGAGAGTTTCATTACATCGATGGCTGGTCACGCTTGTTTAACCGTGACAACCAAAGCCAGCGAACAAACCGATATTGGAATCTGGCAGCTCTGCAAGTCGCCTATCGCTGGTAATAACAGGACTCTTTAGTGAAGCTGGATTATCGACCCAACATGAGCATTAAGTGGCAGGCCTTTGGCCTGACGAGCTTAGTGTTGGGCGTGCTATTTGTGGCATTACTATGGGCTTTCACCGATGCATACAAAAGCCAGTTCCATTCTGCAATAGACACCATCGCTGAACGAAATCAAAAGCAATTTAACGCACTGCTCGAAGTCGAAGGCGAAAAGGCCGCGCAACTTGCGCTCTCTTCAGCAAGAAGCGAGAAATTAGGGCAGTTGCTCTCAGCGCAATCGGAAACGGCGCTCGCGGCATTGATTAGCGATATCAGTTGGAATCTTCAAGTCGAATATGGCATTGAGAGCGTCTCCGTATACGATAAAGAAGCGAGAGAACGCTCTCTTGGAAGAACGCGTTCTTCGCTTCAGTTTGTTCAGAACATCCTGAAAAACGAACAGTCCAATTGGCAACTCGATTGCGGGTCACACTGTGTGATTAAAGCGGGAGCGCCAATACTCTTTAATGGCGAAGTTGTTGGTGCGGTGACACTCTCTGAACCACTTTCCAATCACCTATTGCGTTTTTATCAAATCACCGGCATTAACACAGCGCTATTTTCCAAACAGTACCAACTCTACCGTTTTTCCGAACATCTTCAGGAGTGGAACCACAATCTAGTGGCAATCACAAACCCAGATCAGACGCGCCCTATTATCGACATCGCGCTCACCAAGTTCAGTTTCGACCACTTAATCAAGCACAATCACTTTGTAGAGTACTCGGGTAAAACCTATCTTTTGCGTAGTTTTGCGTTAGAGAGCGATCACGTGCTGACTGTTCGTGATGTGAGTGAGGGAAAGGCTATATCCGAGCGCGCAGTATCCGACATGCGCCTTTTGCTGCTTGTTTGTCTGGTTATTACCGAGCTTCTCTTGTTACTTGTGCTTTGGCGACCAATGACCCGCTTACGTCAAACCACTAACATACTGCCTTCATTGGCGAGTAAAAACTACGCACAAGCAAAAGCAGACTTCGCCAAACTCAGCGCGAGCCGCTTTATAAATGACGAGGCCGAGTTACTGCGCATGACAGCCTCCTCGCTATGCAGCGAACTTGAAAGCATGCATGAGCAGCTCGAATCACGCGCAAATGAACTAGAAACTCGAAGTCGAGAACTCATGCTAGAGCGGGACTTTGTTAATCAACTTTTCGATACCATGCATGCGGTAATTATCATTCAGGATCGCGAAGGCTATATTCGACAAACCAATCACTACACGGAGTCTCTCACGGGTTATGACCAAAACGAGCTTCAAGGTTTGCACTTCGCCAAGCTCCTAGATTCATCAATTTGTCTGGATTCGGTAATCCGCGAAGTGAAGAACATTGCGCTTAGAGATGATGGCGAATATCAGCATGAAGCCGCCGTCATCACAGAAGAAGGAAGACTGCGCTTTTTAGCATGGCGCCATGTACCACTAATTAACCAAAAGACCGGCTCACGGCAAATTCTGTCTATCGCGCTCGATATTTCCGGGCGGGTCGAAGCAGAAAGCGAGCTCGCTTGGCTCGCAAGGCACGACTCGCTAAGTGGCTTACATAATCGCCACGCCTTTGAAGAGCGTCTTGCAGAGTGTTTTGCCGAAAGCACTTCAAACACGCTGCGAGCAAATAGCACCGAGCTGACACATTTTGGCGTGATGTTTATTGATCTAGATGAATTCAAAACCATTAACGACACCCATGGGCACAACAAGGGTGACGAAATGATTAAAGCGGTCGCCAAAGTGCTTAAAGAGCAGAGTAGAGATAGCGATTTTGTCGCCCGCATGGGTGGAGATGAGTTCGCGATTATTGTGCGCAACTTCCATCGCTATGATCTTGACCGAATTACCAAGCGCATAGTCTCCAAACTGACAAGTATTGTTCTTGAACCGGATATCCATTGCACAGCCAGTATTGGCATCGCAGTGCATACACCATTTACACCCTCGCCCGAAGTATTGATCGGCAACGCAGACGGCGCGATGTATCAGGCAAAGGAAGCGGGCAAGAACCGCTATGTAATTTTTGAAGCCGCACAGCGCACAATCGACAGCCGATAGATCAAAAAACGTTCAATACATCTCATTTCCCGCACTCCACACTACCCCGCACTTTCGATTAACCGCATGATGCTTAGCGACTTTAATTTCATTGAAGTCAGCGATGAAGACCTATAAAAATAAAATCACGGAGAAATAAAATGAAAATAAAGATAATAGCCGCGCTATTGGCAGTGGCCTCGCTCGCGCCACATGCACAGGCAAAAGGTGGCGATGACAAAATTAAAGTTCTATCTCGAAACATCTACTTGGGCGCCGATATTTTCCCGGTTCTTGCGGCGGCGCAAAACCCTGACCCATTGGCCGTCCCACTTGCCGTTACTGAGGTATTTCAGACAGCGCAAGCAACCAACTTTCCTGAGCGTGCAGCGGCACTCGCAGATGAAATTGCGCGCCATTCACCCGACGTCATCGGCTTGCAGGAAGTCTCTATCTGGAGCACGCAGATCCCAGGAGACTTCCTTGCGGGAAATCCGACTGCTGCAAACGATACGGTCTATGATTTCTTAGCAATACTTCAAGCCAACCTTCAGGCTCGCGGTATGGACTACGAGGTCGCAGCGAGCGTAGATAATGCGGATATCGAGCTACCCTTCGTTGCAGGCGTGACAGCACAAGGACCGATTCTTGGTGATGTCCGTTTACAAGATCGTGATGTGACCTTAGTGCGCAGCGGCATTCAATACAGTAATGAATTTAGCGGTAACTTCACATACAACGGCGTTGTCGATATTAATGGAGTTCAGGCATCATTTACTCGCGGCTACAACATGATCGACGTCAATGTTAAAGGCGCAGAATACCGCTTTGTGAATACGCACTTGGAAGTGGGTGGATCAGAGCCATTTAAATCCTTGCAGGCGGTACAAATGAATGAACTGCTTACGCTCGTTGGTGCGACTAGTAATCCAAACATACCAGTGATCATGGTGGGCGACTTTAACAGTGACCCGCGCGAAGAAGCGTTTATCGGTCAATCAGGCATTCCTGGGCTCGATGGTTTGCAACTAGCGCCTCCTTATCTGCAAGCATTGCTTGGCGGATATGGAGATACTTGGACGATGCAGAAAAAAATCAAAGGCACGGGTTACACCTGCTGCTTTGACGATGCAGTATCCGACGAAACCGCCGAGCTATCATCACGCATTGACCACGTTTTCATAAAAGAAAATGGTCGATCTGTTGAGCGCAGCAAGAGCAAAGTATTGGGTAACTCTGCGGCGGACATGACCGATGCAAGCGATCTCTATCCTTCTGATCACGCAGGCGTCTACGCCAAAATTCGTTTTATCGATTAGTCGGTATGCAAGGGGCGCGACCTAAATCGGTCGCGCCATAACAGACAAGCCTCCCGTTTTATGTTCGCCTGGACGATCATCAATAGTGCAGCACAGGATGACAAAAAACTTGGGGCTTGTGCATGCTCTCCGCTTTGGATCAAACTACGAACGTACATTCGTGCTTTCAAAAATTTTGTCGGCATTCCCCTCAATAAACGCAGAGAATTCATCGCCATCCGCGTTTTTGTAGCGCTTCGCGAATTCGTAAAACACGCTCGGTATTTTGTAGTCTCCCTCCTGAAACGCGACGGTAACGACATCCGCCATCGTTGAGGATTGCTCAAGATATAGCTCTGGTGTGCCTTTCACCTTGCCGCCAGCTTCGTTCAATGCATAGCCCTGCGCTTCGAGAAAATCATTAAGCTCTTGAATCTCGGTAAACTGCGCGAGGCTATTAATTTTGACTGTAAAGTGATTCGGCACAAAACCAAAAACATAAAACCACGCAGCGTATTCCGACTCATCAAGCAAGCTTTGGTATATCTTGTAACTTGGTTTTCCCCAGTGCCGTCCGCTTGCAGCAAGAAGCGTGTTACCGCTCGGTTGATCTAAGCGCTCGTCAAGATTGTGCTTTAAATATTGAATGGAGTACTGATCTGAAAGCCGATCAATCAAGTTCACCTGCATCGTACGCTGTAACTTGTCCGAACAAGCATCAAGCAGCAACTCACTGATGAAGACCTTTGGCGCTTGCGAATCCGTGCAATGCTCCAGATGAATGGCGTCGAGCTTTTTCGCTTCAAAGTGATAGTGCCCACGCACCTCATACCCAACTTCCAGAAAGTCATGAGCCAAACGCTCCATACCAAAACGAGCATGCTTTAATGTGCGCAACGCGATATGGTCATTGATCAAACCTGGAGAAGCTTGACGTAGACAAGCACGAATCTCCAAAA
>NZ_LWFU01000397.1:0-6400 GCF_001635135.1 Oleiphilus sp. HI0080 | reverse complement strand
TCGTAAATGAATTTGTAGGAGTTTGACTTATGTCAGGCAAAGACCGTTTAGTTATTTTTGATACAACTTTGCGCGATGGAGAACAGAGTCCAGGCGCATCAATGACCAAAACTGAGAAGCTTCGCATTGCAACTGCACTTGAAAAAATGCGTGTTGATGTTATCGAGGCTGGTTTTGCAATTGCGAGCCCTGGTGATTTTGAATCGGTGCAGGCGATTGCGAACACCATCAAAGATTCGCGAGTTTGCAGTCTATCTAGAGCTTTAGACAAGGATATTGATCGCGCCGCAGAAGCACTTAAAGGGGCAAACGCCTCGCGCATCCATACCTTTATTGCAACATCTCCAATTCACATGAAATACAAGCTGCAGATGGAACCTGACGCGGTAGTAGAGCAAGCTGTGCGAGCGGTTAAACGAGCCCGCTCACATACTGACGATGTTGAGTTTTCGTGTGAAGATGCAGGACGTTCTGAGCTTGATTTTTTGTGTCGAATTATCGAGGCGGCAATCGACGCGGGAGCATCAACAATTAATATACCTGATACCGTCGGTTACGCTGTTCCAGAACAGTTCGGCCATACCATTGGCCAATTAATTGAGCGAATTCCCAATTCGGACAAAGCAATCTTTTCCGTGCACTGCCACAACGATTTGGGCCTCGCTGTTGCGAATTCACTCTCTGCTGTAGCGCAAGGTGCTCGCCAGGTTGAATGTACCATTAATGGTCTTGGAGAGCGGGCTGGTAACGCGTCTTTAGAAGAGGTGGTAATGGCTGTTAAGACTCGAGCTGATTGGTTCGAAGTCGAAACCGGTATTGATACAACGCAGATTGTACCTGCGTCAAAATTGGTCTCTACTATTACGGGCTTTCCCGTCCAACCTAACAAAGCCATTGTCGGCGCGAACGCTTTTGCGCATGAGTCAGGAATTCACCAAGACGGTGTTCTTAAGCATCGGGAAACCTATGAGATAATGAAGGCGGAAGATGTAGGTTGGCACACTAACAGTCTCGTGCTTGGGAAGCTTTCAGGGAGAAATGCATTTAGGACTCGTCTTGAAGAGCTTGGGATAGCTTTAGAGTCGGAATCGGAGCTCAATACTGCATTCGCGGCATTTAAAGAGTTGGCCGATAAAAAACATGATATTTTTGATGAAGACTTACATGCTTTAGTGAGTAGCTCGGTTGCACGAAAAGAGGCCAAGAAATATGAGCTAGTTTGCATGTCTGTGGCCTCTGAGACCGGTGTTGCTCCAGTGTCGAAGGTGACCTTGTTGGTGGACGGGATTGAAAAGACAGCTGAGGCCTCGGGCAGCGGCCCTGTTGATGCTACGTACTCTGCAATCGAGAGTCTTGTTGATTCAGGCGTTAGCCTGCAACTATATTCCGTTAACAATATTACGAGTGGTACTGACTCGCAGGGGGAGGTGACGGTTCGTGTTGAGCGCGGGGGTCGAATTGTGAATGGACTAGGGGCCGATACAGACATTGTTATTGCATCGGCGAAAGCCTATGTTCATGCTCTCAATCTCATGGAGAGTGGCGCTGATAGGCAGCACCCGCAGGGCGATGTTTAGCCAATGACATCGTTGGCAGTGAAGTCGGAACGCCTAAAAGCTATGGGCGTGCAGCCTTGGTATGCACGCTTTGTTTTAAACGGCGCAGGGCGTTCACCGTCTTTCCGGCTTTGCGAGTCGCAGGAGCCTTCTAGCACAGAAGAGGTTCCGGATGATCTCTCAGCGCTAAATGCTAAGGCGACGGTTACAGCGTTAACTACGTTACCCGACATACCGCGATCAAGTGTCGAATTATCTTCAGAAGAACCAGAAAATCTTGATGCTTCGGTCGTTACCTCTGCTTCTGTCACATCCTCTGATTCGGTTCATTCGAAATTATCCGAATCGGTAGAGTTACCCTCTGAGCAGTCGCTCATGATTTTTTGTTCAGATTCCGTCGCAGTCGTTTGTGGTAGATGTTCCTCAGAACAAGTTTCCTCTTTGAATCGGCTAACCTCAGCTATTTGTTCAGCTTTATTCGCTCGCAACATTCAGTTAGACGAATCTGGTTCGTTTGTTTGGCCTACCTTTGAGTCTCTGGCTCTTGAGTCCCGAGGTGCTGATCTGCAGCGGAAAAGTCTGGCGAGATTTTTGCGAAACCAAGCGGTAGCGCGAAGTTCTTCTGTCCTGCTTCTGGGTGCTGATATAAGCGTTGACACCTTCAAGGCGCTTTCAGTTGATCAAGGCGCTCCCCGCTTAGTGTTTTCGTCCTCAGTTTCTCCCTCGGATTGTCTAAGAGATCCGGCGCAGAAAGCGTTTCTGTGGAAAGAGCTTTTGGAAGAGCGACGCAGTGTCTAGCGTGGTTGCTTGGCCTGTTGAAAGTAAATTGCAGTATCGGCCGATGTTGGCTTCTGACCTAGATCGTATTCTTATTGTCGAGAATGCTGCTTACCCCATACCTTGGACTCGACAAAACTTTTCGGACTGTTTAAAAGCAAAGAATGATGGCTTGGTGTTCTATTCTGGGGAGCACATTCTTGGTCACTCAATTGTCTCGTATGTATTGGATGAGGCTCATCTTCTTAACGTATGTATTGATCCACGTTATTGGGGGAAAGGCTTGGGGCGTTTTTATTTGCGCCACTTAATCGCTCGCGCGCAGGAGCAATCTTGCCAGATGTTTTTTCTCGAAGTGCGTGCGTCCAATTCCACAGCGATTCATCTTTATCATTCCGAAGGCTTTAATGAAGTGGGTATTCGCAAAGCATATTACCCCTCTGACGCTGGAAGGGAGGATGCTATTTTGATGACGCTTGATTTGTCTGTTTATGGTTGTCCGTAGCGAAAAAATTCAAAACAATTAGTTTGTATAATAAAAAGAGGCAATTGGCATGTTGGGTAATCTATCGTTCGATCATCTAAAGCAACAGGTTTTAGACGGTGATATCGATACCGTTCTTGTTTGTCTTGTTGATATGCAGGGGCGCTTAATGGGAAAGCGTTTCCACGCGAGCAATTTTATCGAGTTTTCGTTTCAGGAAACGCATTGCTGCAATTACCTTCTTGCTACAGATATGGAGATGGCAACGCCAAATGGTTACGCCTCCTCTAGTTGGTCTCAGGGTTACGGCGATTATGTAATGAAACCTGATCTACAGACCTTGCGAACGGTTCCTTGGCTGGAAGGTTCTGTCATGGTTTTGTGCGATATCTTGGATCACCACCATCAGCACGTTGCCCACTCCCCTAGGCAAATACTCAAGCGCCAGATAGAGAGGTTAAAATCACTTGGCTATACCGCAAAGACGGCAACTGAGTTGGAGTTTTTTATTTTTGATAAAAGCTTTGATGAGATACGAAAAGGTGGCTTTACAAAGCTAGATCCGATCAGTGGATATAATCAGGACTATCACATCTTTCAAACCATGAAAGAAGAGAGTGTTATGCGTCCGCTTAGAAATTATTTATATGCTGCGGGTGTGCCGGTCGAAAACAGTAAGGGTGAGGCGGAAAAAGGACAGGAAGAGCTAAATATCCGATATGACGAAGCCCTTCTTTGCGCGGATCATCATACTATTGCTAAGCATGCGACGAAAGAAATAGCTTGGCAGCAGGGTCACGCAGTGAGCTTTATGTCGAAGTGGGACCACAAAATGGTTGGCAGTGCGGCTCATGTGCATCAATCGCTTTGGAATGATGAAAATCCCGTATTCTTTGATGCTCAAGATCCTCTTGGAATGTCTGACTTGATGCGGTGCTACCTCGCCGGATTGATTAAATATGCGCCTGATTACACGCTTTTTCTGGCGCCCTATATCAATAGCTATAAGCGGTTTGTTGAGGGAACCTTTGCGCCAACCAAAGCGGTTTGGTCTAACGATAACCGAACCGCAGCTTTTCGCTTGTGTGGTGAGAATACTTCTGCCGTTCGAATTGAATGCCGGGTAGGTGGTGCTGATATTAATCCCTACCTAGCAATTGCTGGTCAGCTTGCTGCTGGGATAAAAGGGATTGAGGAGCAGTTAGAGTGCCCGCCAGCAGCATGTGGCGATATTTATGAGATGAGTGATGCGCCTGATTTGCCGCGAACTTTGAAAGACGCGATTAACGCTTTTAGCAGCTCAGAGATGCTTAAAGATGCGTTGGGAGAAGATGTCGTAGCCCACTATACTCGCGCAGGCGAAATTGAACAGGAAGAATTCGACAAGATTGTCACAAGCTGGGAAGTAGCGCGCGGGTTTGAGCGATGCTAGGAAAAAGCGCTAAAGGTTACTTTTCAAAAAGCAGAGTGTCTGTGTGAATGTAGGATGAGGATTTTTGTCCTTCGAATAATTAGGAGAAGGTGAGCAGGTATGTCGGAATCAAGACGGGTGTTGCAGTGTGTTAGTCCGATTGACGGAAGTGTTTTCGCTGAGCGGCCGGTGGTTTCTCAGAACGATGCTTTAGAGTGCGTAGCGCGAGCCAGAAATGCCCAAATAGCATGGCGAAACACCTCTCTGGACGAGCGAATCGCCATAGTGCTCAAGTGTGTTGAGTTACTGGGTAGCAAAAATGGCGAGATTGTTCCTGAATTAGCACGCATGATGGGGCGACCGGTACGGTACGGAGGAGAGTTTGGAGGGGTTCAAGAACGAGCAGATTACATGTCTGAAATCGCGCATGAGTCCTTAAAGCCTTTGGTTATAGAGCATAGTGACGGTTTTGAGCGTCGTATTGAGAGAGAGCCTCATGGTCTCGTTTTCGTGATAGCACCGTGGAACTATCCTTACTTAACGTCGATTAATACGATTATCCCAGCTTTGATTGCAGGAAATGCGGTGATTATAAAGCACGCGACTCAAACTTTATTGGTCGGAGAGCGTTTAGCATCGATATTTGCCGAGGCGGGTTTGCCTGCGGATCTTTTTCAAAACCTCTTTCTTGATCATGCGAGCACTGATCAACTTATTCGACAGCGTTGTTTTGATTTTATTAATTTTACGGGCTCTGTTGGGGCGGGGCGCTCAATTGAGCAAGCCGCTTCCGGCACATTTGTAGGTCTTGGTCTAGAGCTTGGGGGTAAAGACCCCGGTTATGTCATGGAGGATGCTGACTTGGATTCTGCAGTTGCTTCCTTGGTTGACGGGGCGATGTATAACTCTGGTCAGTGCTGTTGCGGTATTGAACGGATATATGTGGCTGAGAGCCTTTACGACAGTCTTGTAGAAAAAGTATCCGGGTCAGTAGCGCGATATAAGCTTGGAAATCCGTTGGATTCAGACACAACCTTGGGGCCAATGGCTCATAAGCGCTTTGCTGACGAGGTGCGTGCGCAGATATCGGAGGCGCTTAGAGATGGTGCAAAAGCTTTGGTAGATCCGCAGCTATTTCCTATGGATGATGGTTCAAATGCGTATCTTGCGCCGCAAGTCCTTATTGATGTGAATCATGATATGCGGGTTATGCGTGACGAAAGCTTTGGCCCAATCGTCTGCATCATGAAAGTAAAAGACGATGAAGAAGCTATTAAGCTTATGAATGATTGTCAGTTTGGACTGACGGCGTCATTGTGGACATCTGATCCAAAGCGAGCCGCTAATATTGCGGCCCAGCTTGAAGCTGGAACCGTGTTTATGAATCGTGCTGACTATCTAGACCCTGCGCTATGTTGGACAGGGTGCAAGGACACAGGTCGTGGCGGTACATTGTCCGTTATTGGCTTTCAGAATCTAACGAGAGTTAAGTCTTACCATTTTAAAAAGGCTATTTGATATGAGCATCGAGGCTATGACGTCAAATTGGAGCTATCCAACTGAGATTCGCTTTGGTGCTGGACGCATACAGGAGCTTTCGGAGGCTTGTGCTTCGGTCGGTATATCCAAACCTTTGTTTGTCACGGACGCGGGTCTTGTTGAGCTTTCGATCGTCGAAGTCGCATTGGGCGTTCTTGAGCGCGGGGGCTTGGGAAGAGCGTTGTTTAGTGAGGTCTATCCAAACCCGGATGAGCTAAGTTTGGAGAAGGGGCTCGGTGTCTTCAGATCGGGTGGCCATGACGGGGTTGTTGCTTTGGGTGGGGGCTCGGCCCTAGATCTTGGTAAAATTATCGCCTTTATGTCAGGCCAGGCTAGGCCTGTTTGGGATTTCGAGGATGTTGATGATTGGTGGGCGAGAGCGGATTCAGAGGGAATCGCGCCCATTATTGCGATTCCTACTACCGCAGGGACTGGCTCTGAAGTTGGGCGAGCGGGTATTTTGACGAACTCGGTTGATCACGTAAAAAAAATCATTTTTCATCCGAAAATGTTGCCATCTGTGGTTATCTGCGATCCAGAGTTAACGCTGGGGCTGCCTCCAATGATTACGGCGGGTACCGGAATGGACGCTTTTATTCATAGTTTTGAGGCTTACTGCTCGCCACTCTATCA
>NZ_LWFU01000396.1:0-1973 GCF_001635135.1 Oleiphilus sp. HI0080 | reverse complement strand
TTACTACGAAACTATCGTCGTCAGTCTAGCGATGACATCAGTTGTCCGGTGAAGTTTTTAAAGCGTCTAAATCAAGAGTTAATCGTATCTGATCTTGGCAAGCATCTAACGGTGTTTGCGGGGGTGCTAGATCAGTTCAAAAGAACGCTTACCTATACTATTGGTGGGCATTTGCCGTTGCCAATACTTAAAACCCCGGAAGGGACAGAATATCTGGATGCCAAGGGCGTGGCAGTAGGTCTGTTTCCGGAACCTGAGTTTGAGCGCGTTGTCCGAGACCTGCCGCCCAAGTTCAATATCACAGTCTTTTCCGATGGAATATTAGAAGTGCTGCACAATGACACACTAAAAGAGAAAGAAAAGTTACTATTAGATGTTGTTTCTAAAGAGCAAGGGGGGATAGAATCAATTTTGACATCAATGGGATTGGACGACATTGATGAGCTGCCAGATGATATAGCCGTTTTGACGGTCTGCGACCAGGATGATTCGTAGCGTATGGTAGGAGGTTACTTGCAAACCCTAGAGTTAAGTAGCGATGTCCCAGTGTAAAGTACTACAGGCTGATTGCAGCGGCGTTTATATTTTGAAGTTGGTTGGAGAGGTGCGTCTAAATGCATGCTCAACGATCGATTCTGTGATTGAAAAAATCTCGGAGAATCCGAATTTTCGAAGTCTTGTCGTTGATCTTTCTGAAACAGATCACCTTGATAGCACGACGCTGGGCATGCTGGCTAAGCTTGCTGTGAAAGCGAAAGAAAAATCCCATTTCCTCCCCTCTATTGTTTCGACTAATCCTGACGTCACCCGAATTGTTGAATCTATGGGTTTTGATAGCGTTTTTGTTATCACCAAAGAGCCGATTGAAAGTGAAGCAGATCTTGCAGAACTCGAGCAGACACCGCTGCAAGAAGATGAGATGCGTCAAACCGTTCTGAATGCACACAAAGTGCTTATGGATATTAACGAGAATAATCACGATAAATTCCGTGATCTTGTTGATGCACTTCAAGGAAGCGACGTCGTAGCCACGAAGGCTAGTTGATACGCCGTTTTATACGTTAATACAGCAGAGATAATTACATGAGCGATTGCAAACGCATTGCGGTGCTTGGTGGCGGAAGCTTCGGCACGGTCATTGCGAACATTGCAGCTGAGAACGGTTATATCGTGACGCTATGGATGCGAAGCGAAGAAGCTGTGCAGCAAATTACAGACTCTAGGATCAATCAGCGATACTTGCCCGATCTCGTGTTGCACGAGAACCTCAATGCAACAACAGATCTTAAACTTGCCATTACCGATGCGCAGCTCATTTTTTTTGCCATCCCCAGCAAATCTTTTCGTGATGTGGTGGAGCGGGTTTCTGGTTATGTCGACAGCGATCAGATGGTTATTAGTACAACAAAGGGTATTGAGCCAGGTACTTTGAATTTGATGAGCGATATCTTGCGCGCCGAGTTGCCCCACAACAGGGTGGGTGTGATGGGTGGTCCAAATTTAGCCAAAGAGATCGCAAAGCATGAAATCACCGCGACTGTGATTGCAAGTGAAGACTCTGATCTTCGCCGTATTGTTCAAGAAACACTTAGCTGTTTGTATTTCCGGGTTTATGCCAGTGCCGACGTTTACGGTGTTGAGCTTGGTGGTGCCTTGAAAAACATCTATGCGATTATCTCCGGCATCGCTGCGGCCAAGAAATTGGGAGAGAACACCATCGCAATGCTGCTTACCCGCTCACTTGCTGAAATGGGGCGGTTTGCTGAAACACAAGGTGCAAATCCTATGACCTTTCTCGGTCTATCTGGAGTTGGTGATTTAATCGCCACAGCGTGCTCGCCTTTGAGTCGGAATTATCGAGTAGGCTATGCGTTTGGCGAAGGGCGCAATCTCGATGAAGCTGTGGCAGAGCTCGGTGAGGTTGCCGAGGGTGTGAACACGCTTAAGCAGGTAAAGCGTTTTGCTGATGAACA
>NZ_LWFU01000395.1:0-2735 GCF_001635135.1 Oleiphilus sp. HI0080 | reverse complement strand
GATGGTTGGGGCATGGTCATTTCGGCTGCGAATACGTTTCCTCGCACCGCAGAGCCACTGCCCTATCAAAAGAGCATTGAGTCTTTGGTGAATATCGGAAAAACAGATCTTGCGTTAGATGCATACATTCACGCCGTTGAGCACTGGCCTGAATCTGCTGCCCTCGCTTTTGGCGCAGGCAACCTCTTGTACAATCTGAATGAATATGAAGAGGCAAACCAGTTCTTCTTTCAAGCCACGCAACTCGAACCAAGCAATGCAATTTATTGGAACAACGCCTCATACAGCGCCGCACAACTTGGCTGTTCAAATGCACTCATGGCCGTGGAATGCGCAATCACACTTGATGGTGACAACCCAGCGTTCAAGTCAACCCATAACGAGGTGATCGAGTTATTGAAGCAAAACCCTAAACCATTGATCGATTGTCCGGCCTATTCTTCCTGCCCATAAAACAGCCAAAATGCCGGACAAGTCATTCCTTACGGATCAGATCAGGATATACTCGGCTAATGCTTCAATACTCTAATAATTCTGGTTGTTATTCTGTGCGCTCAATTCCGTCATACCGATCGAACCTGTCTTATCACATGCTCCTATGTGCCAGCTTATTGCTCGGTTTCGTACCCCTTGCTTTTGCTGATACGCCAAAACCCGCCGTGACTTCATCCGGCACATTATATGGGTCGTCCACGCCATACTCAGCGGCATTTTTGGATTCAGAGCCACTTGGCTCGATGCAAACAAGTACGCTTTCCGAACTCTCAGGGCTTGCTGCAAGTAACGCGAACCCCGGCCTATTCTGGGCACACAATGATAGCGGCGACTCTGCACGGGTGTTCCTCATCGACCCGTTAAATGGCGACATCAAGCTAGAGGTCAACCTTGAAGGCATCGAGGTATACGATTGCGAAGATATCACTATGCGGACGCTTCCAGACGGTCACTATCTGGTTTTGGGTGATATTGGCGACAATAGAGGCGTTCGCGACAACCTTGCGCTTCACCAGTTTCGAGAACCGAAGCTTGGCGAACATAAGCGAATGTCTATCAAAAACGCCGACATCCAAACAATGACCATAAGCTATGAAGAAGGAGCGCGAGACGCCGAAACGCTGATGAGCGCACCAGATGGGCAGTTGATCATCATCACCAAACGGGAGACACTGAACTATTACTACCAATTCCGTTTTGAAGCGTCCAAAACAGCAAGACTCACCTCAATTGCCCGCATACCAATCGAGGATATTACGGCAGGAGATATGCGCAGCAATGGTGAGCTCGCGCTTCGCACCTATGCGCAAATTTATTATTGGCCAACAACAAAAGGCAATGTCGCCAACACCCTGAGTAATTTGACAGCAGAGCGCGTCCTGACCGCACCGGAACCGCAAGGCGAAGCGCTTGCCTGGGGGACGGATGGCAGTCTTCTATCAATACCAGAAAAACCCTTTATGTTTAGCCAGGTAATCACAAAATNCCCACGTGCAGCGCCAGAAAAATAGGCCTGTTCAAATCCGTTCGTTTAACAAAAAACAAGAACCTTTAAAAAGAACCAACTCATGACACTATCAGACCCTTCTTTACTCCTTATTACCGCCGCTATTTGTATGCTGGTTTCGCTTGGTCTTGCATGGCTCGCCTCTCTGATCTTGTACGCCAAAATAGCCCGCTTGAAACGTATTTTTCCCGCTACGCACCAGCTAATTCGAGCACATATAGACTACTTGCTGATGTTTATCCTTCTGGTGGCAGCGTATTACTTACAAGCACTTCTATCCATCACGCTACCCGCGTGGGTCATCGCCTTGTTGTGTGTAGGCTCACTGTATAACCCTTTTGGATTTATTGTCTTAGCTATGAAACCTGAACTCGCGAATCCACAAACATTCGGTCAAAAACTAAGGGTGCTGACGGGTTTTCTGCCTGCCACTCTCGGCTATGGCTATTTAATGATTGCGATACTCAGCAAGCTGCTCTAAACATCTGAACAAACCAGATGGGTTGAACTGGCCTATTTTGTTCCGTGAAAGCGCAGGCAAAAGCATCACTTTGCCTAGTTCTCTGCTACTATTCGCGCCAGACACCCTACACACGCTGCAAACAGGAAAGGTTCGTGTTCTTAGATCTTGATACCAAGCTTTTAGAGGCCGTTAAAGAGGCTGGCTTCCAAACCCCTACTCCAGTGCAAGAAGCCTGCTTCGAACCTGCATTAGATGGCGAAGACCTTTTTGTCAGCGCAGAGACAGGTAGCGGAAAAACGGCGGCCTACTTGTTGCCCGCTTTTGAGCGCCTACTTGACCGCGACCAAGGTGAACCGCTTGCGCTTGTATTGGTTCCTACGCGAGAGCTCGCGCAACAAGTATTGCGTCAGGCAAAACAGCTCGGACGATTCACAGACCTTAGCTTTGGTATCGTCAGTGGTGGTACCGACATCAAAAAGCAAATCGAGCTGATTGAACGACCGCCACAGTTCATTGTGGCAACGCCCGGCCGGCTCTCAGAGATTATTTCACGCGATGGATTTGATCTTTCGAGTGTTGAGGTACTGATTCTGGATGAAGCCGATCGACTGCTCGATATGGGCTTCAGTGACGAAGTGCTATCCATTGCTGCAAATTGTATGGCGCGCATGCAAACATCCATGTTTTCTGCGACGCTTGCCAACAAAGCACTCAGAGGGCTCGCCGATGAGCTTCTCGACGATCCGGCAACCATTGAGCTCAACGCCACTC
>NZ_LWFU01000394.1:0-14459 GCF_001635135.1 Oleiphilus sp. HI0080 | reverse complement strand
ATACTCTTGCCGCCCGGCTGTTCGGTTTACATTGATACCCGAAACCAACTGATTGCAAACTTGAATCTGGACGTGATGGGCTCAGATTACTTCTTTTTGAGCAATATTATGCCGCGAAAAGAAGGGGGCTTGAGTCTGGATCTGAACGAAGAGCACAGCTTTCGGGAGGCGTTCCGAAAAATTCATCAGTCTGCTTATTCTAGCGATGAGGCAAGGCGATATTTGTATGACTTGATGGGTGCGCAGGCGAAGACTGAATTCCCACGCGATGATCGCGTTCAAAAAGTGGTTGAGTCTATTCAAGGCGCGATTGATCATAACCTTCCAATCGAATATTTAGCTAAATCGGTTAGCTTATCTACTCCAAGGCTCGTTCAGTTGTTTAAGCGGCAAACAGGTGTTCCGATTAGGCGTTATCGGCAGTGGCATCGGCTTTTTGTTACTGCGTCACAGATAGGTGAGGGTAAAAATCTAACGGAAGCCGCGCTTGCCGCAGGTTTTGTGGATCTTTCGCACTGTACTAACACCTTTCATCAGATGCTTGGTGTGCGGCCTTCGTATTTCTTGCAGAGACCCGAGGAAATCAAGGTTATCACCCAGCAGGCGTGCGCTTCAGTTGTCGAGGGATGATATGACCTGAACGATTCCTGCACAAAGCGCAGCGATATCACGATCCTCCATCACGTAAGCGGGCATTACGTAAACAAGCTTGCCGAAAGGTCTGACCCAAATGCCTTGCTCTACAAACATGGGCTGAATCTCGGCCATCTTGACCGGCCCTTTTAGTTCCACCACGCCTATGGCACCAAGCACTCGGACTTCAGCAACCATATCTAGATCGCAGCAGGGTGCCAGACCGTTTTCAAGTTGTGAGGCGATGCCTGCAATAAGCGGTTCTAGATCATACTCCATAAGCAAATTTAAACTTGCCAGAGCGGCGCTGCAGGCTAAAGGGTTTGCCATGAAAGTCGGGCCGTGCATGAAAACACCCGGGCTTTGCGATTGGATTGTTTCGGCGATCTCTCGCGTGGTCATCGTCGCGGCCATGGTCATATAACCGCCTGTTAGGGCTTTGCCCATGGTGATGATGTCGGGGATGATGTCGGAATGCTGATACGCAAACATTTTCCCTGTGCGGCCAAAGCCGGTCGCGATCTCATCAAAAATAAGTAAAACGCCGTGCTCATCGCACAGGGTGCGCAGCCGATTGAGGTAATCGGCTGAGTAGAAGCGCATACCGCCAGCGCCTTGAACAATCGGCTCAATAATAACCGCTGCAATTTCTTCACGATGCTGACCGAGTAGGGCGGTCATCTCAGCAATGTCTTGGCCCTTGCAGATGTGGCCGAACGCGGTTTCAGGAGCGGGGGCGAACACATTCTTAGCGAGTGTCTTTTCAAACAAGGAATGCATACCGTTGATGGGGTCGCATACCGACATCGCGCCAAATGTATCGCCATGATAGCCATTACGGACAGTGAGAAAGCGTTGCTTGTTGGGTTTGCCAAGACTAGCCCAGTACTGAATAGCCATTTTCATCGCAACTTCGACTGAAACCGAGCCAGAGTCGGCAAAAAATACCGCCTCTAGGCGTTCGTCATGCAGCTCAAGGAGCTTTTCAGTGAGTTGGATCGCAGGGTCATGCGTTAGCCCGCCAAACATGACATGACTCATTTTTTCTAGCTGTGCATTGAGCGCAGCGTTCATTTTTGGGTGGTTGTAGCCGTGGATGGTACTCCACCACGATGACATGCCATCAATGAGCTCCCGTCCGTCTTTGAGTTTTATTCTGCAGCCACTTGCAGAGTCGACATGGAAGATCGGGTTGTCAGAGCCAATGGCACTGTAGGGATGCCAAATGTGCTGTTTGTCGATATTGATGTCCGTCATGGTGTCGCTCTTTCTCAATTATTTGCGGGTTAGCGTGTTTTATGATTCTGCAATGTCTCTAGTGTTGCCTGAAAGTCTGCCTCGAAAGGGCAGTGTAATTTGAGAGGTTCCCCGCTGACGGGGTGGGTCAAAGACAGATCGCTCGCGGCTAGCATCAATCGCTCACACCCTAACTCTTCGCGAAAAATGCGATTGTGGTTTCCTTTTCCATATTTTACATCGCCTGCAATAGGGTGGCTAATGTGCTTCATGTGGCGACGAAGCTGATGTTTGCGCCCGGTCTTGGGAGCGAGCTCAACATAGCTGTAACGGCAGGTTGGAAAGCGGCCATCGGAGAAAGGCAGTTCGAATGTCTGCAATCGCTGAAGGTGTGTGAGTGCGTTCTTCGCATCTTTGGCATCCGCCTTTTCTTGTTCGCTCTTAAATGCTGCGATCTCTTTCAGTGGGTGATCGATTTCCTGAGTCTCGGCCGTAAAGCCACGAACAATCGCAAAGTAGCGTTTTTGAACTGTCCGGTTCTCAAACTGCTCTGTCACGCGTCGGGCAATATCTGAATCAAGCGCGAACAGTAATAGGCCTGAGGTTGGCTTGTCGAGCCGATGAACCGGGTAAACCCATTGACCAATTTGGTTGCGAAGAATGCGCATTGCATAACGCTTTTCTTGTTTGTCGATTGGAGATTTGTGTACCAGCATTCCTGCAGGTTTGTGAACCGCAATGAGATGCGCGTCCTGAAATAAAATTTCTAGCTTTTCGTCTTCCTGTCTCGAGCGCTCTATCAACGTCGGGTCTTGTGGACTATCTTGGTTCGTTTTGTTCATGCAACAGTCTTTTGATCGCTTAGTTTTAGAGATTCTAACGGTTGTTTGGTACTATCGCGCGGTTAATTTTTACTCTGTACACTCTTTTAAGGAATATCCATGTTCGCAAGCTCTATGCGCCTATCTGCAGTTCTGGCTTCTGTCTTCGTTTTGCTCGCAGGGTGCTCGTCGCAAGAAGACGGTGACGCGCCACAGCAACCGGCGCAAGCGCCGCAAGCCGTTCCGGTAAGCGTGGCAACTGTTTCAGCAATGGAAATGGCCGCCACCAAGGTATACACCGGACGGCTTGAGGCGGACCAGATGGTTGTTCTAAATCCTCAAATTTCTGGGCAAATAAAGCATGTCACGTTTGAAGAAGGCGCGTTGGTAAAACAAGGGGATGTGTTATTTGAAATGCACTCTAGCACCCAGAGTGCGCGTTATAACGAGTTAAGGGCTGAGTTGGAAAGTGCACGCGCTCAGGTTGAGCTGGCGAAAAGAATACTTGATCGAGCCCAGAGCTTGCGTCAGAAGAACTCTTTGTCTCAAGAAGAGCTTGATAATCGAGGTACAGAGTTAACGAAGGCAACCGCGGATGTCGCAGCATTAGAGGCGGCTGTCGCTGGCGCAAAAACCATTCTTAGTTACACCAAAATCAAGGCACCCATTGATGGGCGGATCTCCAGCGCATTTGTGAGCGAGGGCAACTGGATTAATCAGGGGCAAACTCCGCTGACAGAGATTGTATCGACAGAGATTTTTCACGCGTATTTTGATGTAGATGAATCTACTTATTTGGAGCTGCGTAAACTCAGTCAAAACAACCTGAACAACGTCGTGCTGATGGGCATCGGATCTGCTTATGCTTTCCCATTCAAAGGGCGGATTGATTTCGTCGATAACAAGGTGGACGTGACAACGGGCACCATTCGGTTGCGTGCCGAGTTCATTGATAAGGAACAGCAGCTAACAGCAGGCTTGTTTGTGCGTTTGATGTTGCGTGTTGAAGACCCGAAAGAAACCGTCTTGGTGAAAGAAACTGCCATCGCGACCGACCTAAACTCCAAATATGTACTTGTGGTTGATGAGAACGATATGGCGCAGTACCGTCCAATTCAAACGGGGTTGCGTTACGGACCTTTGCGCGCAATTACATCCGGACTCTCGCCAGAAGAGCGCATTATCGTGTCTGGTTTGCAGCGCGTTTTTCCAGGTATGCCCGTGGCGCCTGAAGAGACCACCATGGTCGATGAGGCTTTGCTCGAAGAGCTAAGAAAAGATCAAGCCGCGTTGGTTCAGAACTAGGGAGTAGTAATGAATTTTTCGCAGTTTTTTATTGTTCGACCGATTTTCGCGAGCGTGCTCTCGCTGCTTATTTTTATTGCCGGTTTGATCGCGGTCTTCCAGCTTCCAATTACAGAATATCCTGAGGTTGTTCCTCCTACGGTCGTTGTGAATGCGAGTTATCCTGGCGCAAACCCTGAAACCATGGCGGAAACCGTAGCAACGCCGCTCGAACAAGAGATCAATGGCGTTGAGGGGATGTTGTATATGTCCTCACAAGCCACCTCTGACGGGAGTCTGGCGATCACTGTGACGTTTGAGCTGGGTACCGATGTGGATGATGCGCAGGTGCAAGTTCAAAATCGTGTTGCTCGGGCTGTTCCTCGTTTACCGCAAGACGTGCAGCGTCTAGGTGTGACCACAACAAAATCGTCGCCAGACCTGACGATGGTCGTCCACTTGCTCTCGCCGGACGATCGTTACGACATGCTCTATCTCTCCAACTTTGCCAAGCTGAAAGTCCGTGACGAGCTTGCCCGTTTGGAAGGGGTTGGTAATGCGCTGGTGTTTGGTGCAGGTGATTACGCTGTTCGTATTTGGTTAAATCCGGAAAAAGTCGCGGCGCTAGGTATGACGACGACAGACGTCATTGGCGCGATTCGCGAGCAAAATCGGCAGGCTGCAGCAGGCACGATCGGTGCTCCACCGAGTGCTGAAGACAACCCGTTTCAGTTGTTGATTAAGGTAAAAGGTCGTCTTGAAGGCATTGAAGAGTTTGAGAATGTTGTGTTGCGAGTGGGCGCTAGCGGCGCCATTACACGTCTTAAAGACGTTGCGCGTGTAGAGTTAGGCGCAAACAGCTACGCGCTTCGTTCGTTACTTGATAACAAGCAGGCGGCTGCCATTGCGATCTTCCAGCGTTCAGGCTCGAATGCTATCCAGATATCCAATGACGTTCGCGCGCGTATGGCAGAATTGCAAAGAACGTTTCCTGAGGGCATGGAATACAAAATCGTTTACGACCCGACGGTGTTCGTTCGTGGCTCGATTGAAGCCGTTGTAAAAACCCTGCTTGAAGCGATGCTCTTGGTGGTGATTGTTGTTCTGCTGTTTTTGCAGACATGGCGTGCCTCGATTATTCCTCTCGTTGCGGTACCGGTGTCATTGGTTGGCACCTTCGCGGTCATGCATGTGTTCGGGTTTTCGTTGAATGCCTTGACGCTGTTCGGTTTGGTATTAGCCATCGGTATTGTGGTCGATGATGCGATTGTTGTTGTCGAAAACGTCGAGCGCAATATCGCGCTTGGTCAAACCCCAGTGGAGGCGACCAAAAAAGCGATGCGCGAAGTTACAGGCCCGATTATCGCGACCTCTTTAGTGTTGAGTGCGGTGTTTATACCAACGGCTTTTATTTCAGGTTTGAGCGGGCAGTTCTACAAACAGTTTGCCCTCACCATCGCCATTTCGACCATTATCTCTACCTTTAATTCTTTAACGCTTAGTCCGGCGTTGGCAGCTGTATTGTTGAAGCCGCACGATGCAAAAAAGGATTGGTTGTCACGGGTGATCGATGGGCTGTTTGGCCGTTTTATCTTTGCGCCGTTTAATCGATTCTTTGGTGCGTTAACCAATGGTTATACGTCGCTACTGAAGATTATTGTGCGTATTGCCATTTTTGTGTTGATTCTCTACGCAGGCATGATGGCGGCTACCAAGTACTTGTTTGATACAACGCCAACAGGCTTTGTTCCGCAGCAAGATAAAATGTATTTGATCGCATTCGCCCAGTTACCTGATGCGTCGAGCCTCGATAGAACCGATGCTGTGATTCAGCAAATGGCAGCGATTGCGCTTGAACACCCGGGTATTGAATCTGCGGTCTCTTTTCCAGGCTTATCCCCTAATGGCTTCTCGGTCTCTTCAAACGAGGGGATTGTTTTTGTCACCCTCAAACCCTTTGAAGATCGACAAACGCCCGATATGTCGGCGAACGCCATTGCGGGTGCGCTCAACATGCAATTTGGGGTGATTAGCGATGCCTTTGTTGCGATTTTCCCACCTCCTCCGGTCATTGGTCTGGGCACCACGGGTGGCTTTAAATTACAGATAGAAGATCGTGCGAACTTGGGTTATGAGCGTTTGTATCAGGAAGCGCAAAAGGTGGTGGGTCAGGCATGGCAAACGCCTGAGTTAACGCAAACCTTCTCGTTCTTCCAAGTAAACGTACCCCAGATCGAGATCGATATCGACCGCGAAAAAGCCAAAGTACATGGCGTCGCGATCTCCGATATTTTCGACACCCTGCAAGCTTATATGGGCTCGGTGTATGTGAATGATGTGAATCTCTTTGGTCGAACGTATCAGGTCAGCGTGCAGGCTGATCAGGCATTTCGTGCGGACGAGACACAACTGGAACGACTCAAAGTGCGCAATAAAGACGGCGATATGGTGCCTTTGTCGTCCTTTGTACAAATTCAGCACGGTGCTGGGCCAAACCGTGTCGGTAAGTACAATGGCTATATTGCTGCAGACATTAATGGTCAGGCGGCGCCCGGTTATAGCTCTGGGCAGGCGGAAGAGGCGATTATCAAGATTCTTGATGAGACGCTGCCAAACGGCATGGTTTACGAGTGGACTGACTTGAAGTACCAGCAAATTCTTGCGGGCAACACCATGGTGTATATCTTCCCGCTTGTGGTGTTGTTGGTGTTTCTTGTCTTGGCCGCGCAGTACGAGTCGTGGTCAATGCCAATGGCGATTATTCTCATTGTGCCAACCGTGTTGTTGTCGTCGATGACAGGGGTCGTGCTTTGGGGTTTAGATAACAACATCTTTACCCAAATAGGCTTTATCGTGCTGGTGGGGCTCGCCGCCAAGAATGCGATACTAATTGTGGAGTTTGCGAAAGAAAAAGAAGACGAAGGTATGGCCTTACTTGCTGCGACGCTGGAAGCAAGCAAGCTGCGCTTCAGGCCGATCCTGATGACATCAATTGCCTTCATTATGGGCGTTGTGCCGCTGGTATTCTCAACGGGTGCCGGTGCAGAAATGCGTGAGGCGATGGGGGTGGCCGTGTTCTCCGGAATGATCGGTGTGACGGTGTTTGGCTTGTTGCTGACGCCGCTATTTTACGTGCTCGTGCGGAGGTGGTTCGGTAAGGCTTAAACAAAAAGGCCAGAGTAACAGTGTGTTGCTCTGGCCTTTGTTCTTGATCGCTTCGTTTTAAAACTCTGCCTGCATCACCTTTTCGACAATGCGGTGATAGCTCTCTGGTAACCATCTTCCTGCCCAATCAAATAGGTAGGCATCTTTGCCGATAAGGATCTTATACTTTTTCTTCTTAACGCCATTCAAAATGGTGGTTGCCGCAACATCCGGAGTGGTAAAGGTCAGCTTATCAAACAGTGCGACAACATCTTTTTTGGAATGACTTGGCTTCGCGCCACGATAGAATCGGCCGCTTTTGGCAATGTTGGTTTTGATGCCGCCAGGGTGGACGGTAATTGGCGTAACGTTGGTGTTTTTCAACTCCAAGCGAAGCGCTTCTGTGTAACCTTTTACCGCGAATTTGCTGGCGTTGTAGGCGCCCTGTGTTGGTATGCCGACCAAGCCAAAGACACTAGAGATGTTAACCACAGCTGAGTCATCAGAGCGTTTGAGCAACGGTAGAAACAGCTTTGTACCATGCACCACACCCCAGAAATTGATATCCATTAACCATTCAAAATCTTCATAGGTGGTGTCTTCAACGGTCTGCGACAACGCGACGCCAGCGTTGTTGACGATCATGTCGGCCAAGCCGTATTTCTTATCGACCGCGTCAGAAAACGCTTGCATCTGGTCTTTTTTGGATACGTCTACGAGCATGCTCAGCAAGCGGGTATCATCCAATTTGAGTATGCCAATTGTTTCATCTAGCGCAGCCTGATTTACATCGGAGATAGCCAGTTTGGCGCCTTGTTCCGCAAGTTGCATGGTGAGCGATCGGCCAATGCCGGAGCCTGCACCCGTTACAATGCACACTTTATCTTTGAAATTTTTCATAGTGGAGGACGTTCTTTTAAGTTGTTGTTTGTAGCGTCATGCTAGCACCCGCGCCAAAGTGCTCCAACTCTTGCGGCTAGGAGCAATTTTACTTATTCGGCCATCTTTTCTTTCGGCTTAGAAACACAGCAGTATCTAGTGGAATAGGGAGGTGTGATCGCGCGTCAGAAAATGGAGGTATGGGATGCTTGGAGTACCGTTTATACTTGCCGACGAATGCAAGGTATCTAGTGGTGCGATAAAAAACAGGTGCGAGATGGTAGCAAGAACTAAGTTGGTGTTGGTGGGGATGTTATGGCTGTTGGTTTGCGCCGGCGCCGATGCGAAAGAAAAACTGACTAATGACCCTACAAAGATCGAAACGAAGCTGGGGCTTGGCTATCAAGATGACTGGTCTTTTAGTGGGTCTCTGGCCTTTGATCCAGTGCGGAAAATCAATCTAAGTGTGAAAGCGGATGGTAACGAATGGCGAGGCGGCGGCTCTTGGTTGTTTGATATTGGCATTGTGAATCTAAACTTCGGGCGCACCGAGTTTGACAATGGTAATACCCAAGATTCCTATAGTGTAGGGACATTTTTACCGCTGAGCATTTTTGGTTTTGCGCCCGGAGGTGTACAGATTTTTCCTATGTTCGGATACGCGTATTCCAATGGTGAAACGATCTGCGACACGCGCCCGGAAGACTCGGAGTGCTACGGATTTATTTCACCAGAAGACGGGTTTTTAATCTATATCCCGACTGAAAATCACAGTGGATATATAGGCGCACTTGCGTTAAAGCCGTTAAGTGACGAGTGGACCCTGCTCACCGTTCTCAACTATACCCAAGGTAGTGATGATTTTAACTCTGCATTTGGCGCGCTAGGCGCTGGTTACACGTTAAATAAGCGCCACTCTATGAGCTTGATGGCCTTCTCGGTGGATAATACCTATGGCGATAAATCGGGTATTGGTGCGTCCTACAAATACGCATTTTAAGGGCGCGTTCTTCGGGCTTTCTATGTGCTTGTGAAGCAGCTAGAAGACTCTGAAGAAGATCACGCCTATTGGCTAGAGCCGCAACTCGGGTTGATTGACAAGATGGGCCTACCAAACTATTTGCAATCACAGATCTAACAAATACTGGCGCAAAAGCCCCGCACAGATGTGGGGCTTTTTTGTTTGTGGTCGGTGAGTCGTATGCAAACAAAAGCAGAACTAAGTCTTCCCCGTAGGCTTCAGGCAAAGGGGCGGTGCATACTAGACGGGTTATGCTTCGCCATCACGCGCGTAGCCTCTGAAAGAATAAATAGTCTTACCAAACATTAGAGGCTCCCGCTTAAGCAGGCGAACCTTGTTACCCTTGGCATAGTATTTAGATCTAGGAATGACGACGAAAACCTGTTCGCCGTTGTCTAGGGTAACGACTAACTTTAACGTATGACCTTCTTCATGTTGCCTCGCAGTTAAAGAGGCGACAATACCTTCGACCTGCGATTGATCACCAAGAAGTGGCATCGTTAACGCTGCAACTACGAAAGCTATAACCCCGAGAATTGACGTCCATTTTGCGACGTTCCTGAAACGCTGACGTCTCAGATATTGGTCTATCTTTTTATTCGTTTCATTCATACAGAAAAAGCACACCACCGCGCTAAAGGGCAGGGTGTTGTGGGGGCTGAGGGTTAGAGATCCTCGGCTACCCGATTTAAATCATTATTCATAGTGATAACGGCAAGAGATAATTGTTAACTTATTATCGTCAACAGCATAAACCAATCGATTGCTATCATCTATGCGCCTGGACCAAAAACCTGCCAAGTTTTCTTTGAGCGGTTCTGGCTTGCCTATACCCTCAAAAGGGCTGCGTTGTGTATCGGTTATGAGTTTATTGATACGTTTAAGTGTTTTCTTATCTTGGCCTTGCCAATATAAATAATCAGACCAAGCCGCCTTGGTCCATGCCAATATATCAATCATTGAGCAATCCATGCTCCTCGGCTTTACCTGCACGATATTGTTGGATTGATTTACTTAGATGAGCTGCATTTGCGGGACTCTTGAGCAAGTGCACGGTTTCCATTAGCCCATTAAATTGATCAAGTGACATAACGACAGCATCCTCTGCGTCACGTCTTGTGATAACCGTATAATCAGCATCATCTACCACCTGATCTAATACACTTTTAAGCTGATTTCTAGCTTCGGAGAAATTAACAACTTTCATAATCACCACTCTATATGTACAATTTATAAGACAAGTATATCCTGTTCTATATATTGTGCAAGTATGAGCTACTAATAAGATTTAACGCCAAGCTAAGCGGCAAAAGCTGCGTAGCAGTTTTTGTCCTTGCTTGAGCGCCTTGTTATGCATTATTTTCCTGCTTTACCGGCTTCAAGAATTGGGAGGCCAGCTTCGGTGGGGATGTATATGCGCTCTCCTTTACCGTCTTGAAGCCCCTTAATCCAGACGTACCTGAGATATTCTTCGTTGTTTTTGAGTGACTCACCAATAATGCGGTTGGCTTCTGCTGCGGCTTTGGCTCGCTCAATGTCGGCTGCGCCTTCAGCTTTTGCGCGGACAATTTTTGCCTTGCCCTCTGCTTCGGCTAATGTGACTTTTGCCTTTGCTTGCATTAGAGCGGCTTGCTCTCTTGCTTTGGCTTCTTCTATGAGTATTTGTTTAGACCATTCAGCTTCTTTTAGTGCTGCCCGGCCATTTAATTCCATTTTATATACGTTGTATTTTGGCCAAGCCCAAAAAGCTAACACGATAGCAATTAGCCCTACGACGACAAGAAATACTAATGAGCCTAATGCTAGTGCCTGTCTATTTTGATACATCTATCTCTCCGTTGTGATGCATAACGCCTGCAGCTGCGGCCGAGCGAAGCGAGGTCCAGCCCAAGGTTCCCTTGGGCGATGCAGGCTGCACTTGTTACATGCCTGTGATTAGTTGGATAAGCTACCATAGATCGCGTTACATCCTTGTTTTGACCATAACCGCTCGTTTACCAAGCGCCAATCATAGTTAAGCTCTTTGGTTAGCTTCTTTTTCTCATCTTTATACTGAGGCCCAACTTCGGAAAAACCCTTTAGCATAAATCCAACAAAAACATCCTTACCCATTATATCTAGGAAATATTCGGTAGATTCGTTTTTTGATGCGCTTTCTAACACAAGCATGTTTTCTACATTTTTTATCATCGCTTTGTAGAAAACTTTAATGGCTTCTTGCGCCTTTTCATCAGAAGTGAAGTTACCTAAAGCCACATCAGCGCACTTTGCATAATCCAAAGTAACTTGTGCCAAACGTTCGGTCTCTTTGCTTTCTGCATATGCATTCAATGAAGCACTAGCAAAGAAAATTATCGCGAATAGACTTCGTAGCATGTTGTCTCCTTTGAGCATGTAACGCCTGCCACAAGGGCTTGGGTAAATTGGCGGGGTTTTTGCGTCTTTTTGCAAAAACAGTGTCGATTTACCCAAGTCCGCTTGCTGGCACTTGTTATATTTTATTTTCGCTGAAAATCCAGAGATTCACCGTCTTCAATAGTGCCGTTCAGGTTGTCATCAAACTGCAATGTAAGCACATCGCCAGATACTTGCGCAAAAAGAGTGGTTAGACCATTTGCGGCATCCGTAAGACCGGTATCCCCATTACCATCAAATATCTGAGTAACCGTCAGTTCTCCGGTTGAATTATTTCTGGTATACGTACCCCATTCCATGCCCGATGGCTCGCCACTTACATCAATTGGTGCTTCTTCATCTACCTCTAGATGAACATAGGTACCGTCTGCAAAGAATACAAAAGCCAACAAATCATTATCGGTGAGATCGGTAGTCCATATGCCTGTAATGTTTGAATTTGCTACAAAATCCTCACCCGCATCGACCAATGTATCTTCAAAGTGAGCTATCGCATCATTTTGGGATATGAGTACAGTGTTCGTGGAACCTGAGTTTGCCACTAGCGTTGTCACGGCAGACGATGATTCAAAATCAATTATTGATAATTCAAAACCAACTGGTGTAGCTACAGTTTTTGCTGCGTCGGCTATTGTAATCCCATTGTCAGGATTTCCATCTTCATCTAGCGATTGAAGCAACCTAATAATATTAACAACCATTGAATCAGAGGTGTCGTCGCTATCAGCCAAATCCAGAGGTGTCACTGTACCTTTTGCGGTAACAGGTGGTAATTCAAGATCGCCGATAAAGAAAGTAACCGTTTCACCCTCAATGTAGTCGTATTTGCCATCGGAATTTGTAACGCCTTCTAAGGTTTCCGTCCTATAGCCAATATTGGCAACGGCACTATCTAAGAAAACACCTGTTTTAGTATTGGTTGAGCCATTGTTACTTGAGGATGAACTACCTCCCCCACATGCAACTAATCCAGCACATAGCCCTACTAGTAAAATACTATTTTTCATCGTTGTACTCCGTTTGGTTGGTTTAAATATAACGCTTGCAGCATGCGCGCCCACGAAATGGAGCCGAGGGCGCAATGTAGTGGGCGTCGCCGTGCCTGCACTGGTTATGTGCTTGGACTACTGGGCACATGATTGTAGCGAAAAAATGAAAAGTCCAAACCATACATTACCAAGCAATATCAGCAACTTGATTGCACCGCGAGCAAACGCGGGAATATTTTGATAGCGGCATAAATATCCAATGACGACCCATTGCACCGCCAGCCACACAGCTGAGAAATACAAAATACCTTTGTGGCACTCTATGTCAGAAGTGGTGAAATAAGCATACCACCAACCCGAA
Organism: Oleiphilus sp. HI0080; assembly: GCF_001635135.1. Classification (NCBI taxonomy): domain Bacteria; kingdom Pseudomonadati; phylum Pseudomonadota; class Gammaproteobacteria; order Oceanospirillales; family Oleiphilaceae; genus Oleiphilus; species Oleiphilus sp. HI0080. Next base: position 1,676 of record NZ_LWFU01000394.1, on the reverse strand, counting down.
ACCATACCCGTAGTGAGAAGCACGAGAAGCGCGCAAGACAGCAGGTTGCGCCAACGCGGATACTCCGTGCTTAAAAGCTTTTCCTTCGCTTCGGTCAACTTTTCCGTCACTCAAATCCCTTCACGATCTGCCACATAACAGTTGAATATACGTCTCGCGACGCACGTCTTACGACGGTATATTTTTTTGATTGTTGTTCCTTACTTACTTGGTAGGTCCAACCTTCCTTGAGCTTCTTATCCTAAGTTGAAAAGTGTCGTTTTGGAAGTGCGTCTCGCGACGTATATCCCAATTCAGCGTACGTTTTTTTAAATCAAAAATTCTAATTGATTCAATGGTTTAAGCGGGCGTGACGCTTTTGCTTGTTTTTAAGCGTCGCAGAGACGTAAAACGGATTGGCTTTCGCTTAACAGCGGGGCTCTTCATCCGAAGCGTTCGTCGAGCTGCCAGTCAAGGGACAATAATCGGATAGGTACTAATAAACCCTCTAAAGTCCGCTTTCGATGAACAGGCATTGAGCTGTCACAGCGAAGCAGACGTGAGCGATGCCTTGAAGCAATGCCTTAAAGCAATGCCTTAAAAAGAGCTGTGCATTTGGCGTTGCGCGAAGATAGAACGCGTTACCAGCGCGAGAACTGGTGCTCGACGAAACCCCAGACGCCCTCAAGTACGATGTCGTTTTTGCCGGGTAATTTGATAACACCATGAAACTGGCCAAATATTTGGTGGAAGTTGGTCGCTAAAACAAACAGGTTGAGCTCTTCGCTATGCTTGCCGACTGGCTGAAAGCGCAGATCGACGCTGCCATCGCGCGACAGTGCCCGCCATTCACCCAGCATGTGGTCGCGGCTGTAATCGAATTGTACTTGCGGTAGCTCGATACATTCGGAACCTAGCCAAATGCAGTTTTCGGAATAGCCGGTTTCGTTCACTCCCCAGCTTATATTCAAGCCAAGCGCAGGACGCTTTTCCGTCGGGGGCAAGCTAAAGCATGCCCAGTTCCAAAAGGTATCACGGCGCATAAATCCGGCTGAAAAATCGTGGTGTCCATAACAGTGAACATCGTTCAGGTTGATCTGGCCAAGCGCGCACTTCAGCGTGCCTTGCACTGGCAGCGCAGCGGTTTTCTGTGCGTATACCCAGCCATTTACCGCACATGGTGTGCAGAGGCTCTGGGTTTGATAGTCAGCCGGCTCATCCATCCATGCATCGATTTGAAGCTCGGCCCCAAAATCAATAGATAGATGTTTTCTTCGTGTTCCATCGTTGTTGAGCGTGTATCGCTGAGAGGCCGCTTTGTTGGCTTTTTCGAAGCGGCTAATGCCATTGTCAGTGCGGTCGCTCATGCTCATGCCTATCGACAATGGTTGCTTGAACTGCCATGTCAGCATCTTGTTATCGGATGGACGGAAAACATAAACAAAGCAAGCCCCAATATATCGGATGTCGGCAAATGCACAGCCAAAAATAAGGTCTTCACCGATCGCACCAAAATACTGAAATTGCTTGTAAGCAAAGTGTTTTTTTAGAGCGCTAGCCGGTTTGTTCATCACCGTTCGAAAGTCGAAATCTTGGCCGTTAATTTGGTTTACCGGCGCTTCGAAATGGCCATGACGGAATTGACCATCTGCGTCTACCAGCTGTTCTATTTGTTTTTTCATGGTGATATGTCGGGT
>NZ_LWFU01000393.1:0-8606 GCF_001635135.1 Oleiphilus sp. HI0080 | reverse complement strand
CCATCGTTCGACAAACTTCAGGCCAAATGTATTCGTTGCTTTCTCAGAGTTACAAGGGCGATGTGACCCTCTCACCACGCTATAAGCTTAAACATTATGCAGGCGTGCTTTCGAATCCAAGTAGCGAGTTTATTTCAGAGTTGATGCTACAAGGAGAGAGAGCGACATGGCCGCGCCTGGCAATGATCAATACGCATGCGAAAATTAGTAAGACGCTCGAGCAATGCATTAGCGATCTAAAGAAGTCGGTACGAGCGCACAGAGCAACGTTAAGAGTTATTGCTTGACCGAGCGCTTTTCGTTACCCTTTGTTAATTAAATAACAATGTTGGCACTGGGGTTTCATGTATCTAGACTATTTCGGGTTAACGGAACCTCCGTTTTCCATTGCGCCCGACCCTCGATACCTGTTTATGAGCGAACGTCACAGAGAGGCGTTGGCGCACTTGCTCTACGGCGTTCAAGGTCAGGGCGGTTTTATAGTTCTCACAGGTGAGGTGGGAACGGGTAAAACAACGATATGTCGGTGCTTTCTCAATCAAGTGCCAGCGAATACAGACGTTGCGTTCATCGTAAATCCAAAGCTTTCTGCGCATGAGTTGCTCGCGACGATTTGTGACGAATTCCATATTCAGTACGACGCATCTGCATCGGTCAAAGCCTTAAATGATGCGATTAATGATTACCTGCTCTCTGCTCATGCTGATCAGCGCCATCCTGTGCTGATAATCGATGAGGCGCAAAACCTTGAGCCAGACGTGCTCGAGCAGCTGCGCTTGTTAACCAACCTAGAGACTTCTGAGAAAAAATTGTTGCAAATTATTCTCTTGGGTCAGCCTGAACTACGCGAAATGCTCGCACAGAAACAGTTGCGTCAGCTCGCACAGCGCATTACTGCTCGCTACCATCTTCAAGAGCTTAATCGTGTCGAAGTTGGTGCCTATGTCGCCTGCCGACTAGCCGTCGCTGGTCGCAGGCCAAGATTATTCTCAGACAAGGCTGTTAAACAGCTTTATAAACTCAGCGGTGGTATTCCGCGACTTATTAATCTGCTCGCAGACCGAGCCATGCTAGGTGCATATGCAACACATGCAGAAACCGTAGAGCCGAGCCATATCAAACGCGCTCATTACGAAATTCAGGGCGAATCTGGCTCTGCTTGGGATAAATTTATTCACAACTACGGTTATCGTGTTATCGGTGCAAGTCTCGCTGTCGTCTTGTTTGTTGGGTTGGGATTGTGGTCGAAGCCGTTGCTTAACGCATTTAATCCTTTTGATGACGCGGTGACAGCGACGTCAGACGTTCAGACTCAGCAGAACCCAGATGTCGCCTCTCCAATGGAGCTTTCTGAAGATGCAGGCCAGTCTGTCATTGATATCAGCACGAGCCCAGAAACCCAAGAGACGGTGCAGACCATGTTAGCTTGGCCTGCGCCCAGCGAACTTGGCCCAGTGGTTGTTCCTCCGCGAAAGGACGAGCAAGCTGATTCTCCCAATATGGACTATATAAACGATTTTGCGAACGCGCTGTCGACAAATCCCGAGTCTTTAGTTGCTTATGTCGAAGCGCCAAGCCCTGATACGAGATTGTTTAGCGCTGTATCAGAACAGCCCTCCGATGCTTCGCCGGCGGCTCCAGGGGAGGTCTTGTTTTCTGGGCTAGGCGAGCGAGAGCGCGGCGCAAAAGATAAGTTACAGGCTTTTCAATCGGTGTTTGAGGCTTGGAATTTGAACTATAGTGATACGCCGTTTCGATTGGCTTGTGATTTTGCTGAATTGAATGGGCTTGGATGTCTTCACAAACAAGGAAACTGGCGTAGTTTACTTAGAATTGATCGTCCTGCCGTGCTCACCCTGTTTAACGATAATGGACAGAAAATACACTTGGCCTTATTAAAGATTGAAGGTGAAGAGGCCTATGTCGCGCATGGCGGAGAGTTTTTTAAAACAACCCTTGACGAGATTGACCGATTTTGGCTCGGAGAATATTCCGTTGTGTGGAAGTTGCCACCCTATAAGTCTGGGATCATAAATCCCGGCCAGCCGAAAGAGGATGATTGGCTTCAGCAAGGATTAACCCAGATAAACCCAGAGCTTGAAGGCTTGTCATTGCAAGAGAAGGTCGTTGAATTTCAACGTTCAATGGGCCTCGTACCTGATGGGATAGCGGGAAGCATGACGCTGATACAAATGAATAATATTTTGGATGTGCGCACTCCAAAACTGCTCGGGAAGTCTTAACGCCTATGTCGTATATTCTCGATGCACTTGAACGTTCGGAGCATGAACGAAAGCAAGGCGAGTTACCTTCTTTTCGAAAAGACCAAAATCTTTTGTACATGAGAAAGGAACGAAAGTCCCCTTGGCTTGTATTGCTAGTGTTAGTGCTGCTATTGAATGCACTAGTATTTCTCTATATCCACTTTTCGAATTCAGCGGATAATGTCACTGTTCAGGCCGACGACTCTATAGAGAGGGGCATGGGATCTGGCGCGCGAAACAATCTTCTTTCGGTGACAGTTCCAGATACAAAATCGACGGTGAAATTGGCTTTGTCTAACGAGGATACACTTCCTTTGTCCGTTGATTCCTCGACGACCCAGCTGCGCGAAAGCCGTTCTTCTGCGCTAGTGGAACCCAAGCTTGTTGCTGAGTCAGCGATTATCCCGCAAACGAAAGACGATGCAGTCATTGAGGGCTCGAATACCGAAGTCGTTCAGACGGCACGCAGTGAACAAGGGCTTGATTTAGAATCTGCTGCAGCTACGGGGGAAGCTTTACTGCCTATTGTAGAGTCCTCAACGGTTTCTGCTGGAGAGCCTTCAGCGGTGTCTGTTGAAAAGCCCTCAACGGTACCTTTTGAAGAGCAATTTGAGCTGATCGAGCCAAAGTCTAAAAGACTTTCTCAGAGCCAGTCCGCGTCCGCTGCAATCGTCAGCGACGCGCGCGTAGTCGTATCCGATGTGCCGCTTGATGCGGCTCCTGTTCAGTCTTCAGAGTTAGCAAATGTAGAAGATCAAGGTGTGGAAAGCGAGAGCATTGATCCTTACGAAGATGTTCTCTATCTTGAAGAACTCGATCAGAGAACTCGACCAAAAGTCTCAAAGCTTACCTTCAATAGTCATATCTACAGTTCCGCGCCCTCGGCACGCAGGGTTATGATTAACAATATCTACCTTCGTGAAGGGCAAGCGTTCCAGGGCATGACGCTGCTGTCGATTGGCGAACAGCATGTTGTGTTTGAGAAGGATGGTCAGCAGTTTAAAATTGCAGCGATGCGTGATTGGATGGGGTAATCTAAAATTCAGCTTAAGCTAGAGAACCCGTGGCGCGCTGTAAGCTCATGAACGCTTTGCTCATTTTGGCTCTACGTTTTGAATGAACTCAATAAAGCGTTTGCGCGCTTGCTCGTAAGCAAGACCTTGAGTATGGCCTCCCAGCGTTTGATAAGTTTCGATATGAACACCAGCTTTATCTGCTGCTGTTAGTAATTGTTCTAAATGTGCATAACGTACGATCGGGTCCTGTTTGCTATGCATCAGTAGGATAGGTAATCCCGCCAGTTGGCCTATGTGATCTTCGGGGTTGTATTTACTTTCAATGAAGCTTGCGGGTATCTGTACTAGCCATGTCAGCCAGTGGTTTCGCATTGCCTCCCTTGCTACTTGCGGCCAATCAGCCGGCGAAGATTCTGTAATCAATGCGCGAATAGGTGCCAATTCGCTCTTCTCTAGCTCATTAATGTTGGCGGAATAGGTGATTGCTAGCGCGCCTCCCATACTTTGGCCAAATAGAAATAGCGGGGTTTCTTCGTGTTTACTAAGCCAAAGATGAGCCTGAAACACATCATAGAGCGCGGAGCGCAACGTTGATGCGCCCTCGGAGTTTCCGTAACCTCGATAATCAAGTAGGAAAACCTTGTAGCCCTCAAGGGTTAGCCAAGCAACAGAATTCATGTGCGTGCTGATATTTTCCCCATTACCGTGTAGGTAAAGAACTGTGCCCTTTGGTGCTACGTGTTCCTTTGGCAACAAAAGCCAATTCTCGAGCTGAAAACCTTCGGAGTCGAGGTGTATTGTTTTGTAATCGACACCAAGGCCTTCGGGAGTTTGATAATGCCCTTCGTGAGGGAAAAATAGAAAGCCTGATAAGCTACTGCACGCAGAGAGGCTAGCCAAGAGAGCAAAAGCCAGCGTGAAGCGAATTAAAAATACCATGCGAAGCCTAACTCGCCACTTGTGTCGTAGAGGCGTGCGCCATCATCCAAATCGGTCTCGGTATAGCTGGCTCCGATGCGAAGGCTCGTGGAGTTTGTTATTCCGTGACCGATTCCCAAAAAGGCTTTCTGTTGGTCTAGGTCTGCGCCCGCAAGTTTATAGTGGCGTTCCCAGTATGTCTGGATAGAAATGTCTGGATGTTGTAAGGAAAGTTGCACCTTAGGGCCCGATTCGAGGACAAATCCCTTATCAAGGTCGTTGTCCACAAAAGCACGGGTGCTCAATAAACCTGAGCCTATAAGTGATATGCCTCCCGCGGAAGCCAGACCATAACTTACACCGGGTCCGGCTTTGAGATAGGGCATAAGTTCATCTATTTGATGTTCGTTTCGAGTGAGCCCTGTCGACACAAACCAAGAAATTGGTTTGATGAAGCCATCGCGCGGAGAGAAAGAGGCAATATCGATCGCGCGAAACTCCTCTATTTGTAATGATGCTTTTTCGGTATAGGCTTTTGCTTTCAGATGGATGATTTCCAGCTGAGCGCCCGGTATGTAACCGGCTACAGGGTCTAGAAAATCGTGATAAGACATTCTGAGGTCTAAACCGACATAGGTGCCTATTTGATCTTCTCCTGCTCTTGCCATCCAGCGATGAGAGCGATGCCCCTCATCGTCACGGATCATTGGAGTCGGGGTGGCGGTAAACGTCTCAATGTCACCCAACTTGCTCCGAGCGGACAATAGCCGAATGCTCCTTTTGTTGTAGTTTGACGCATTTTCTTTGTCTTGCTTTGCCTTATACCTGGCAAGCGAGACAGAGAGCTCCAGCGCCTGAGCTTGTTCTTGCTCAGATAAGGCGCTGTCGTTTAGTAGCTCGCTTACAGGCGTGTCCAGGTACTGCACCAAATCAATTGCTAAAACCTGTGCCTGATTACTGCTGGACGCTAAGCGGTGCTGCAGTGTTGTTTGCATCGAGGGGCGGAAGGACGCTTTTTTGATGAGTTGTTTTTCGTTCAGTACTCTAACGGTATCTGCAGGTATGACGTCAGTCGTAAATTCCTTCGACAGTTCAAAGCGATCGCTTGCAGCATCGAGCAAAGTAAGTAGATGATAAGAGCAGTTTTCAGTGAAAAAGTAATAATTGAAATGGGCATCTTTGACCTCCCATACGTGACGGACAAACTGCGCTAGCTCATCTGCCGTGATATCTAGCTCATACTCCCAAACATCCCGTGACTCCAGATAGTTGTATTCTTTCACTTTTTCATAATATGGAAGAACTGAGAATACGCCTGGATAGCCGCCGGTCAGACCTTTGTAGCTGAATACTAACTCGTTGTCATTCGGGTCTGCGTTTGCCGCATAGTTGATACTGTAAGCCAGTAGTTCACTTTTGCTATTAGAACTGTCCAAGCGCATTAGCGTGTGGCCAAACATGGACGAAGGGCTGTTCAAATAGGCTGCAGGAAAGATCAGCGTTAGTCCATCGGTCGCTAATTCATCGCGCCACTTCTCAAATTCCGGACAAGGAGTCTCTCCGCCGAAATAGTGATCCCCGAGTTTGGATTTTAGCCAATAATAGCGAGCAGGATAGGCGCATCTTTTTTGAACGTGGTCGGGGTCAGTGCTTGTAAATCCAGTGATGCTTGCTTTGAGTTCGGCGTTTGGGTCGCTTGCTCCATCTGGGCTGAGAAAGAAGTCTGGATCATCTATTTGGCTGCCCACATCTCCGACAATACCAACGTCGTGGTAGTGCAAGAGATCGAGCCATTGCCGCTCGTGAGATAGCTGGTCTAGTTTGTTCTGACCGTGTGCTTCCGATGGTGTGGTTTCGGATGACCACGCAGCGGGTGCTGTCAATAGGCCGAGGAGTAGGGTTGAACAAGCGATATTCGAGCAAAGTGCACATAGTGCACGACGTAATGCAGTCATGAAATCCCTGTCGCACTCTGAGATATGTAATTGTTAGAAGCGTAAAGCGTGATGCTTATTATTCGAATGATCTTAAGTTAATTTGTTACGTAATCAAAGGTTCTTAAGGTCAACGAGCCCCTGGGGGCTCGTTTGCTAGCAGGTTCCATAGTGGAGCTGCTTTGATATCTTTCTGGGCAGTTAGCCTAGGTATTTAGCCAAACGGTCGTTATGGCTCATGATATCTACGATAGCGTCATATACCTGAGCAGAAGACGTATCTTCACTTGGGAACATTGTATCGAAATTGCTTTGAAGTGAAAGTCGGAAAGCGCGCTTGTCAGTGTCAGCAACGCCAATCATTTCAGCGAGAGCGTCAATTGTTTCGCCTTCACCAGTCGCCGATTCCATAGCGATCATGTCGATGTTTTCATCGATGAAATAGTCAACACCTGATGCCAATGGGCCTCCAGCTGCTTCACAACCAAGTGTGCCTGAGGTCATACCAAATGTTTGGTTGCCAGAAGTACCATTGGTGGTTGCTGCAAGGACGTGCTCTACCCATGTAGATGGCGATTTGAAAATAACTGCTGTGCCCAAACCACAACCGGCAGGGTGTGCCATTGCGACGATTGGAGCAGAAGCGATAACAGCACCTAAGATAAGTTTCTTCATGTGATCATTCCTTCATCATTAATTATGTATCGATACATGTTCTCCACATGCTTTTTAGCTTGAAAGACAAAAAGCATTACTCCGAAGAACAGTACTAGTTTAGACTATATTTCCTGGCCAAGCTTCTGTTTTTATAAACCGTATGGGTAAGCAATAAGATGTCGAAAATCGTTGAAGGTATCGTTCGTTTCAAGAGTGAAGCGCACCTGAAAAAGCGCGAACTCTTCGAGGCGTTGTCGAAAGGACAGGCGCCAGAAGCGCTGTTTATTACATGTTCCGACTCTAGGATTGATCCAAACCTCTTGGTAAATACAGAGCCTGGCGAGCTCTTTATTATTCGAAATGCCGGGAATATCGTACCACCGCATACGAATCAAACTGGTGGTGTGACGGCCTCTATTGAGTACGCGGTTGCCGCACTAAATATTCAACATATTGTGATATGTGGTCATTCGGGCTGCGGAGCTATGCAGGGTGTGATGAACCCTGATAGTGTTCGAGGCTTACCTCATGTCGCTCAGTGGCTATCTTTTTCGCTTGCCGCAAAGCAAATTGTCGATGAAAAGTATGAAGGTTTGTCCGATGCAGAAAAACTAATGCATTTAGTACAAGAGAATGTGCTCATTCAGAAGCAACACATTATGACGCACCCGCATGTTGCAGCGAAGTTTGCGACAGGAAAGCTCGCTATTCATGCCTGGTGCTACGATATCGGTAGTGGTGATGTCCAAGCCTATGATGAGCTTAAGGGTGCATTTGTGCCGGTAGAGGAGCGCTATCAGGATGAGGTCGCTGCAATGCTTGAGGCACAATCTGGTTGTGGGGCTTAGTCCCGATTATAAGTAGGCACTGTCAAGCCTGACAAAATCAAAACAATAACGAAAAGACAAAGGTTCTTTATGTCCACTGCTCAAGACCTTGAAGGCGCAATAATTACCCATAAACGCGCGTGTCATTTATGCGAAGCGATTTGCGGTTTAACGATCAAAACGAAAGGTGAGGAGATCCTAGAGATAAAAGGTGATCCTGAGGATCCGTTCAGTCGGGGGCATATCTGCCCTAAAGCGATTGCTTTGCAGGATTTGCATGAGGATCCGGATCGTTTGCGAAAACCAATGAAGCGAGTTGGTCAGGACTGGCAAGAGATTTCTTGGCAGGCCGCATTTGAAGAGATAGCAAAGCGCACAGCCGAGATTCAGGCGAAGTTTGGGAATGATTCGGTCGCTGTGTATGCGGGCAATCCCAACGTTCACAACTACGGAAATTTGACGCACGGGCGCCTGCTCAGAAAAGCATTAGCTACGAAAAGTAATTTTTCGGCTACCTCGTTAGATCAATTACCCCATCATTTCGTTGCAATGCATCTATTCGGACACCAGTTTCTTGTTCCTGTCCCGGATATTGATCGAACGGACTATATGCTGATATTCGGTGCTAATCCGGTAGCATCAAATGGCAGCATGATGACTGTGCCTGACGTAAAGAATCGTTTAAAAGCGATTCAAAAACGCGGCGGAAAGTTTGTCGTTGTCGACCCTCGTCGTTCAGAAACGGCCGCGCTTGCTGACGAGCATTTGTTCGTAAAACCTTCTGCTGATGTATATGTGCTTTTGGCATTTCTGAAACATGTGATTTCTAAGGTCGAAAACGAAGAATTCATTGAGTCTGTTCCAGTTGTTGGCTTGAGTGAGTTAACGGCATTGGTAGCGCCATTCAGCTTTGATTTGGCCGAGCGAAAAAGTGGCGTTTCGGCTGCGGACCAACAGCGTGTTATTGAGGAGTTTATGTGCGCGCCGACT
>NZ_LWFU01000392.1:0-5811 GCF_001635135.1 Oleiphilus sp. HI0080 | reverse complement strand
CAAAGCTAAGGGCTTATACCAAAGTCAAAGGCTTTTCACCTTGAGCGGTTAGAAAGACTTCGATTGGATCTTCAAATACTTCGTGAGCGTCTTGCTCAAATTTTTGCTCCCAAAGCATGTAGCTAAGAAGAAGTTCAGCGCCTTTCGTTGATTCCATTTGATTTGTTTCCATCATTGCGTCGCCTGCAGTGTTGCTGTTTGTGTTCGCCTTGTCTGAATTGATAACTGTAAGCATGTTCGAATCTCCGATTTGTTGAAGTGTCTGTTATTACTTACTGTTAAAGCAAAAAGCATGTTCATTGAATTTAAATTAGATAAAAAACAATTACTTATAATCTATTTCTAATCTAATTAATCACCTTTTGCGATCTTTGACGACACCAGCGTCGGATTTTCGTCACTGGTTTATGAGTAAGTATAATGGGGGTTTGCAAATAGAAAACTAGTGTTCACAATTGTTGTCGAAGCTTGCAAATTGTTAACCTAGCTAAGGCTTTTTCGTTCGTTTTAGGCAGTCACACCATCTAGTATGCGATCTTGTGCGTACTCACTCGGATAACCAAAAAGGAAGAGATTATGTACCAAGCATATCAGGCAGCATCCGCAGGTGCCGCCCTACAAAAAGTTGAGCGATCTGAGCAGGACTTAAGCCACGGTCAGGTTGAGCTAGAGGTAATGTACTGTGGCATTTGCCATAGCGACTTGAGCATGTTGAATAATGAGTGGGGTATGAGTAGCTACCCACTCGTTGCCGGGCATGAAGTGATCGGTAAGGTCGTACGCGTTGGCGAAGCTGTTCATTCTGATTGGAAGGGAAAAACCGTCGGTCTGGGTTGGCAGTCTGGTTATTGTGGCCACTGTAAGAGCTGCCATACAGCGGATGAGAATTTATGCTCAAGCGCGCAGGGGACGATCGTTGGGCGAGATGGTGGTTTCGCAGACAAGGTGGTTGCCGATGTGACCAGTGTTGTTGAGATTCCGGACGGAATGGATCTTTCAAAAGCCGGCCCGCTTCTCTGTGGAGGTATTACGGTATATAACCCGTTGGTGCAGTTCGACGTAAAGCCAACCGACAAAGTGGGCGTGATCGGCATTGGTGGACTTGGGCACATTGGTTTGAAGTTTTTGAATGCCTGGGGTTGTCACGTCACCGCGTTTACCAGTTCTGAGTCCAAACGTGAGGAAGCACTCTCACTCGGTGCGCATGCAACGATTAACTCGAGAGATGCTCAAGAGCTTGAAGCCGCCGCCGGAGAGTTTGATTTCATCATTTCAACGGTAAACGTAAAGTTAGATTGGAATGCTTATATAGCGACGCTTGCTCCAAAAGGGCGATTGCACTTTGTCGGTGCGACCACAGAGCCTCTGGATTTAGCGGTTTTCCCGTTGCTCCTTGGGCAAAAGTCTGTTTCGGCTTCGCCGGTTGGCAGCCCCGCAACGATTGCCCAGATGCTAGATTTCGCAAAGCGTCATGAGATCGAGCCACAAGTCGAAATGTTTAAAATGGAAGACATTAACGATGCTTTGAAGCACCTAGAAGAAGGTAAAGCACGCTATCGCGTGGTGCTCGACAACACGGCCTAGCACGTGCGCTTGGCAAAAGCGTTTATAACGCCTTTGCCACGTGAAAACACGCTTTATCCAGTAAAATCTTGCGCCAGTTTGGTGAGTTTGACGACTTCATTGAACTGGCGATGCTGTTCCTGCTGAGCCGATTGCGCATTCTGACAGGTACTGGCGGCGGAATCCTGAATAGCGTGTACGTTACGGTTAATCTCCTCGCATACTGCGCTTTGCTCTTCGGTGGCTGAAGCCGATTGAATCATCGCGTTGAGCGTCTCCTGAGTCAGATAGGTAATCTCTTCGAGCGATGTTTTGGCTAGCATGGATTGTTCAGACGTCGCATTTGAACTTTCGATGGTTTGAGTGACCAATGCAACAGCCTCTTCGACCCCAGTTTTTATTGAGGTTATGGCTTGCTGTATTTGCTCTGTGGTGGTCGATGTACTGTTGGCTAGGTTTCTTACCTCGTCTGCTACTACTGCGAAACCGCGCCCCTGTTCTCCTGCGCGGGCGGCTTCAATCGCTGCGTTTAACGCCAGAAGGTTGGTTTGCTCTGCAATTCCGTGTATCGATTGCACAAGGTCTGAAATTTGACCGCTGCTTTCGCTTATCTGCTGGACTTGTTCTGATGTTTTCTCCAGGTTGCCAGCCAGTTCTTGCACGAAACTGGTGGTAGAGCTGACTTGCGACGAGCCGTTGGATACTTGGCTCTGAACCGATTCCATGAGTTCGCTGACGCTTTGGGTGTTTTGCGAAACTTCCGCAATGGAAGAGGACATCTCGTTGATCGCGGTAGCGAGTTGCTCGAGCTCGGCTCTTTGCTTAACGGTATGTTCTTCTGTCTCCTCGGCCATGTTGACGGAGTTGCTAGCTCCGCGTTCGAGATTGCGCGTGCTGTCGACGACCCGCCAGAGTGCTGTCTCTAGTTTGTTGCGCATGAAGATTCGACTTAGTTCGATTGCACCGAGCTCGTTCGCTCTGCCTGTGTAAATATATTGTGCGAGTGGATCATGATGTAGCTGCTTCGCTTGATCTGCGGTATTCCTGATCCCGGCAGTGCCCAACCAGCAAAGCGCCGGCGCTAAAATGAGTGACAAGACAGCCAGTGTTGTTGCGGTGACACCGCCTGTTGACAGGGCGAGCAGAAATAGAGGTATTAGACAGGCATAGCTTATTGCGCTCATTCTAGCAGCCATTGGCCAATGACGAAGAAGGACGCTTTGGTATGGTTGCTTACCAGCATTGATTCGTTGGTAGGCGTCTTCTGCACGTGAGATTTGCTCGTGACTCGGTTTGAATCGAACGCTTTGAAGATCTGGCTTGCCATCCGTTTCTTCGCCGCTACTCATTACAAAGGCATCAACCCAGTAGTGGTCGCCATTTTTGCAGCGATTTTTAACAATACCCATCCAAGGCTCGCCCTGCGAGACTGTGTCCCAGAGCGACTTAAATGCAGCTTGTGGCATATCAGGATGGCGAACAATGTTGTGTGCTTGACCGAGTGACTCTTCCTCAGTAAAGCCTGAGATGTCGATGAAATCCTGATTTACATACTTGATTACCCCCTTTGCCGTTGTTGTTGAAACAATGCGGCATGAGTCAGAATAATCGACATTCTTTTGTGTGACAGGAAGGTTTTTTCGCATGCTGCTCTCACTAGAAAATCCTATATGTGAGAGCAAGTTTAGTCGAACTTATAGTGTCTGCACGCTTATGGGTTAGACCAAACGAAGGCTTAGATGCTTCATCGGCAAAGGTAAAGCTCGTAAGCGCGGCTTCCTTCACTCATCTGGTCAATGGGTTTTATGGTATTTGCGCCTTGCTCGAAAGCCGCGTTTCGGGCCAAGGTATTTAATTCCTCAACCATCGTGTCTTCGCTTCGGTCTATGCCCGCTATTTCAGAAAGCACTTTTACCTTGGTCTCGCCTAGCTTTTTACAGTTATCAATGTTGTGACTGATGACGACGCGTTCGCTCCCGGGAACGGTATCTACAAACGAGCACGCCCCGAGCGCAAACATCGGTAAAATAAGGATTGCACGGAGCAAATAATGAAGGCGGTGTTGCATGGTTTGGATGTCCTTGCGATTTGATTTACGTGTTTGGTTGATATTAACAGGTCTTTGTCGATAATACCCCGCACAGACTCTAATTCTACCCAACCTGACTAGGCGATATATGGCGCTTCAATATCAGATTATTCCGGTAACTCCTTTCGAACAAAACTGCAGCCTGATTTGGTGTGATCAAACCAACAAAGCAGCGTTGATAGATCCCGGCGGTGACCTTCCGCATTTGCTCCAGAAAGTAGAAGAGCAGGGTGTTGAGCTGGAGAAAATTGTTCTCACACATGCACATATCGACCATGCAGGCGCAGTGGGTGAGCTCTCTTCTTCAAAATCATTGCCGATTGAAGGGCCGCACAAAGAAGATGACTTTTGGATTCAGATGCTGCCACAGCAGTCGCAGATGTTTGGTTTTCCTCCAGCGCAGACGTTCCAGCCGACTCGTTGGTTGGATCAGAGCGATACAGTCTCTGTAGGGGACGAAATCCTGGAAGTGCTTCATTGTCCTGGACACACGCCCGGCCACGTTGTGTTCTATCACAGACCCTCTGCTTTGTTATTTGTCGGTGATGTGCTGTTTCAGGGCTCAATCGGTCGTACCGATTTTCCAAAAGGCGACTACGATACACTTTGTAAGTCTATTCGGGGCAAGCTTTGGCCTTTGGGCGATGATGTCTCTTTCGTGCCAGGGCATGGCCCTATGTCTACGATAGGGCAAGAGATCAAAACCAATCCCTTTGTTGGTGGGTATGGTTGATCACTTAAACTTGAGATAATTAGAATTTTTGAATTTTCATTTTATTAACGGAACCTTTAATGACCCAAACAGTCCGCACCCGCATCGCGCCTTCGCCTACCGGTGATCCTCACGTTGGTACAGCTTATATTGCACTTTTCAATATGTGCTTCGCAAAGCAACATAATGGGAAGTTTATATTGCGTATTGAGGATACAGATCAGGCGCGTTCTACACCTGAATCGGAAGCTCAGATTCTCGACGCCTTGCGTTGGCTCGGATTGAACTGGGATGAGGGTCCTGATGTTGGTGGTCCTTATGGCCCTTATCGACAGAGCGAGCGCAAACATGATTATGCCGCTTATGCGGAGCGGTTGGTAAACGAGGGCAAGGCGTTTTATTGCTTTCGCACCCCTGAAGAACTTGATGTCATCCGTGAGGAGCGTAAGGCTGCCGGGTTGAATCCGGGAATTAAGGGCGCTTTGGAATTGCCCTCTGATGAAGTTGAACGTCGCTTGGCCGCGGGAGAGCCGCATGTTATTCGGATGAAGGTACCTGATGAGGGAACCTGTGTGATCGAAGATATGTTGCGCGGAACGATCGAAATTGATTGGGCGCAAGTAGACTGCCAGATACTTCTTAAGAGTGATGGCATGCCGACATATCACTTAGCAAACGTGGTTGATGATCACCTGATGGCAATTACACATGTTATTCGGGGTGAAGAATGGATCAACTCTGCTCCGAAGCACAAATTGCTTTATGAGTACTTTGATTGGGAAATGCCGGTACTGTGCCATATGCCTTTATTGCGTAACCCTGATAAAAGCAAGTTGAGTAAGCGGAAAAACCCCACAAGTATCACCTACTATGAACGTGTTGGTTTCATGCCCGAAGCGGTGACCAATTATCTTGGCCGCATGGGTTACTCTCTGCAGGATGAGCGAGAAAAGTTTTCTCTTGCAGAGATGATAGAAACCTTCGATATTCAGCGGGTTTCGCTTGGTGGTCCCATTTTCGATGTAGAAAAGCTTAGTTGGCTCAACGGGTTGTGGATTCGTGAAAACCTGAGTGACGAGGAATTTGCATCCCGCGCTCAGGAATGGGCGTTTAATGCTGAGTTCGTAAAACCGATGCTTGAGCATATTAAGGGGCGTGTTGAGACGTTCTCGGATATCGCTCCTCTGGCAAGTTTTATGTTTTCGGGCATGCTGAATCTCGATCGCGCCGATTTCGCACACAAGAAACTCGAAGAGGGGCAGGTTAAGCGTGTTCTGCAGTTTGCTTTGTGGACTCTGGAATCGCAGCGTCATTGGAACAAAGAAAACGTTTTTGGGGACGTTAAGGCCTTGGCCAAGGCAATGGAAATAAAGATGGGTGACTTTATGCAGCCTTTGTTTGTCGCGGTTGCTGGAACACCAAACTCTTGGTCCGTTGTGGATTCTAT
>NZ_LWFU01000391.1:0-4612 GCF_001635135.1 Oleiphilus sp. HI0080 | reverse complement strand
AAGAAAGTAGATGCTGCGGGCAATGTTGTGACAGATGAAAATGGCGACCCAGTGCTTGAAGAGAAATTCTCCGTAGCAACAGGCACGGTTCTAACCATCGATACCAAAGCCAAGAAGCTGTACAACGGAGAGACCGAACTGACTGACGTTTCGGATGCATTCACACCTCAAAAAGTTGAGTTCATGAAAGCAGGCGGTTCTTACGCGGTAACCTTCGGTAAGAAAATCCAGACGTTCGCAGCCGAAACCCTCGGTATTGAGGCTCCTGATGTTTACGCTGCATCTAAAGAAATTTCTCACGAAGGCCAAGGTCTTACAGCTGTTGAGAAAATATTCAACCGTAATGCGGTGGGTGTTAAATCTGCCACACCTCTTCACACCGGCTCTGACGTTCGCGTGAAGGTTAACATTGTCGGTTCTCAGGACACGACTGGCCCAATGACTTGTCAGGAACTGGAAGCCATGGCGGCTTCGACGATTTCTCCAAGCGTCGATGGTGCATTCCAGTCTGGCTGTCACACCGCTTCGGTATGGGACAGCAAAGCAAAGGCGAACACGCCTAAGCTAATGGCGTTCATGAATGCGTTCGGCGTGATCACAGCACGTGATCCGAAAGGCGTTTACCATTCAATGACAGACGTTATTCACAAAGTATTGAACGACATTACTGTTGACGATCGCGCAATCATCATCGGTGGTGACTCGCATACTCGTATGTCTAAGGGCGTCGCGTTTGGTGCTGACTCTGGTACGGTTGCTATCGCGCTTGCAACTGGCGAATGTGCAATGCCAATCCCTGAGTCTGTAAAAGTAACATTTAAAGGCAGCATGAAGTCTCACATGGACTTCCGCGACATCGTACACGCAACGCAAGCTCAAATGCTTAAGAAGTTCGGCGGCGAAAACGTCTTCCAGGGTCGCGTTATCGAAGTACAAATTGGCACTCTATTAGCAGACCAAGCGTTCACGTTCACCGATTGGACTGCAGAAATGAAAGCGAAAGCTTCGATCTGTATTTCTACAGACGACACGTTAATTCAGTCTCTAGAGCTCGCAAAATCTCGTATCCAAATCATGATCGACAAAGGCATGGATAACGATGCCAAGATGTTACAAGGCCTAATCGACCTAGCAGACAAGCGTATTGCTGGCATCAAGTCTGGTGAAGAACCAGCGCTTGCTCCAGATGACAACGCGAAGTACTACGCTGAGTTGGTTGTTGACCTAGATGCAATCGAAGAACCGATGATTGCTGACCCAGACGTTAACAATGAAGACGTATCTAAGCGTTACACGCACGACGTAATCCGTCCTACGTCATACTACGCGGATCGTAAAGTTGACTTAGGCTTTGTTGGCTCTTGTATGGTGCATAAAGGCGACATGCAAATTATCGCTGCGATGCTTCGCAACCTGGAGAAGAAAGGCCCTATTACATTCAAAGCGCCTCTTGTTGTTGCTCCACCAACATACAACATTGTTGATGAGCTAAAAGCGGAAGGCGATTGGGATATCCTAGCGAAATATGCAGGCTTCGTTTTCGATGATGAGCATCCAAAAGAAGCAGCGCGTACTCAGTACGAAAACATCCTTTATCTTGAGCGTCCTGGATGTAACCTGTGCATGGGTAACCAAGAGAAAGCTGCACCTGGTGACACCGTCATTGCGACATCTACTCGCCTGTTCCAAGGCCGTGTTGTTGAGGACTCCTCAGAGAAGAAAGGCGAATCGCTATTAGGTTCGACCCCAATGGTTGTTCTCTCGACTGTCTTGGGTCGTTTCCCAAGCTTAGAGGAATACAAAGAAGCAGTAGAAGGTATTAACCTCACTTCGTTCGCACCACCATCTGAAGATCTGAGCGTCAAAGCTCAACCAATCAAAATGGTATAAGCGAAAGCACGGAAGAGCCCGACACTCACATGAGTGTCGGGCTTTTTTTTGCGACCAATAAAACGGCTATCGGACCTCACCACCCCTCACTTCTGAAACCTAAAGACCAAACAGCGACAGCGCAAACTACATTGCAACAACGAGCGCTGAATACCCTGACGTGACGCTACTCACGATCGATATAACTTGACCAATACGGAGTAGCTAGGCTTACTTGTTATATATGCTTGGTCTAAGACAGCAGCCTCTTGGATCAGCACTGCCATCGAACATCAAGAATTAGGCACTTCGAGTAGATACAATGAGTCAAAATCTGATCAAGCTTCAGGGTATTTTAAATGGCGTTTTTGGTGACTCTCTTGCAGAGGACGAGAGCAGTCTGGCCATCGACATGGCATTTTATCATTACAACTACCGCCTTAATCTAAACGAATCAATTGCTGAGCAGGTAGAACTGCCGATCAGCAATAAGCTTATTATCTTCGTTCACGGTTTAACGAATACAGAGTCTATCTGGGACTACGAGACTGCGGACAAGCACACCACTAATTATGGCCATCAGTTAGAAGCAGAGCGCGGCTACACACCTCTTTTTGTGCGCTACAACAGCGGGCTAGCCATCAAAGAAAATGGCCAAGAGCTTAGCGAAAAAATTCAACAACTGTTTGAGCACTATCCGTTGCCTATCGACGAACTCATCCTCGTCGGGTTCAGCATGGGTGGACTGTTGATACGCCATGCCCAGCTTGATTTTGACAAAGGCTGGACCAACAAGTTACATGCTTGCGTTTACATTGGCACGCCACACGAGGGAGCAAAGCTCGAGCGGGCTGGAAAGACGACCAGCAACCTGATTAAAAGCCTCACACAACCGTATCTCAACATCTGGCACTCTTGGGCTGAACTGCGAAGCCAGGGCATAAAAGACCTGCATGATGGCTTCAAAGACAACAAAGAAGCGTTTCATTCGACTGCCAAGCACTGCTTCATAAGCGGCGGACTTCTCAAATCGACATCCGATATCGCCGAGCTTATTGAAAATGCATTCATTGGAGATAGCCTGGTAGTTAAAAGCAGCGCACACCCCGATGTAGCATTAGAAGAACGAGAGAACCAACACTTCAGTGGCCTTGACCATTTTACGCTTGCACGTAGCCCACAAGTCTACAAATTCTTATCGCCCTGGATAGAGGCTCAACGAGAAAAAAGCATACCGCTGAGAATACTGCACCCTGTTCTGCCAAACAAAAACACACCCTTATTTCTCGCTCAAGCAGACGGTTCCTACCTCAGTGATTCAATACGTTTTGCTCTGCAAATGGGCCACAAAGTTTCACACACTGCACATACCATGCATGATTCGATTAGCAACGAGTACTATGATCGCTTCCATGCACTGCCCGTCATCAACCTCTTCTCCAAACCCATAGAAACAGGGCACAAATCGATATCGACGCCGATTTTCAAAACAGTAGGACAGGCACTAAAGATCACCGAAAAGTCGCTTGCCAAGCGCTCACCCAACAAGACCACCAAGTAAGTAAATACGCAGTAAAGGCTTGACCTTACAGTAGCTGTAAGCTTTATTCTTCCTAGAATCAGCTCTCCAGGGGTATTGAGATGAACATCGGTCAGGCAGCAAAACGCAGCGGATTAAGCGATAAAACCCTTCGCTATTATGAAAGCATTGGGCTGGTAAGCAGTCAGCGCGCCAACAATGGCTATCGTAACTACGAAGAGGCGCAAATCAATGAGTTGCGGTTTCTTGCCTCCGCTAGAAAAGTTGGTTTCACAATTGAAGAATGCAGGACCTTACTGGAACTATTCCGTAATCAACATCGGCACAGCAAACACGTCAAAGGCTTCGTACTCGATAAGGTAAGCCATATAGAAGAACAGATTCGAACTCTCGAAACGATTAAATCTTCTCTACTAGATCTCGCTAACCAATGCCGTGGCGATGAAGAAGCGCAGTGCGCAATTATAGCGGGGCTGAGCAATGGTGACCTGATGAGCGGAAAGGAATAAAACATGCGCGATAAAGATAATCAGCACTGCATATCAAGTAACAAAATAGAGTCCGAGCAAGGCGCGGATTGTGTGCACGAACAAACCACCCCTGCGTCATGCAAGTCGGACATGACCTCAAGTTGTTGTGCGCCAAAGCCTATCGAAACGAACTCGTGCCACGATACCAAACAAGAAGAAAACTGCTGCGCCCCGGCGCCCAATAAAACCGATTGGTTACTTTGGGGATCATTGATTGGCGTGTCCGTCTTCTATTTACTGAGTTTTCTAGATCTTGAGCACAGCCATTGGCTAGGCGCATTTAGCCACAGCGTTCGCGACTTAATGCATGTCATGTGGTGGGGGCTTGCTCTTGGCATTCTCATGGTTGGCTTGCTAAGTCAAATTCCGCAGAATTTCGTTCTATCTGTGCTCGGCAAAGGAGGCACGAAGACAGGCTTATTGCGTGCGACATTCGCGGGTGTTTTCATGGATTTATGCAGCCACGGCATCCTCATGGTTGGAATGGAATTGCGACGCAAGGGCGCGAGTCTTGGCCAGGTTATGGCTTTTCTGATTGCAAGTCCTTGGAACTCCCTATCACTTACGCTGATTATGATTGCGTTAATCGGGCTTCCTTGGACCTTAGCTTTCATTGCTCTATCGATGGTGATCGGGCTTCTGGCAGGCTGGCTCTTTGACCGCTTAGAAGAGA
>NZ_LWFU01000390.1:0-822 GCF_001635135.1 Oleiphilus sp. HI0080 | reverse complement strand
CATGCTGGTGAATGTACTCAATAGGGTCTTCGATCGAAATAATATGGCCTTTACTATTACGGTTTCGATGGCCGATCATCGATGCGAGGGAGGTCGATTTACCGGTGCCGGTTGCACCAACGAAGATAATTAGGCCTCGCTTGGTCATGGCCAATGAGTTAATCACCTCCGGTAAGCCGAGATCTTCGATGCGTGGAATATTGGTTTCAATTCGACGCAAGACCATGCCGCATAGGTTGCGTTGTGAAAACGCAGATACACGAAAACGACCAATGCCACGAGCACTGAGCGCGTAGTTACACTCGTTGTTCTCGTTGAACTCGTCTTGTTGCTTCTCTGTCATGGTATCAAAGACAATTTCTCGGCACATCTCTGGTGTAAGAGATTGCTTCGTAACAGGGACAATCTTGCCATGGATCTTGATGCTGGGCGGAACGCCCGCCGTGATGAAGAGGTCAGATCCCCCCTTTTCTACCATGATTTTTAAAAGTCGTTCGAAGTCCACGTTGCTTTCCTTAATCTATCCTTCAATAAATGAAGTTAACGGCCATTGATTAGAAGTTTTCAGGTATTTTCGCTTTCTCTTTCGCAGTATCGCGATTGATCAAGCCTTTGCTGAGTAAATTCTGCAAACACTGATCGAGCGTTTGCATGCCGATGTTCGCACCGGTCTGAATGGCACTGTACATTTGTGCCACCTTATCTTCACGAATCAAGTTACGAATCGCCGGTGTACCGATCATGATTTCATGCGCTGCAACTCGACCGCCATTGGTTTTCTTAAGCAGAGTCTGCGAGATAACCGCTTGCAATGATTCAGAG
>NZ_LWFU01000389.1:0-14530 GCF_001635135.1 Oleiphilus sp. HI0080 | reverse complement strand
CCATGTATTGAGATTGCACCCAATTGGAAACTGCCTGACGGCTCAGGACTGCAGCAACATCTTGAACACTGTGTAACCCACAAACTGTCAAAGATTGATAGAAATTTGGCTTGTTCTTGAGCCAACATATAGCTAGTCTTTGCAAGCATTAACCCAACTGGAAATAGGGCGTATGACCGTCACCACCTTATCTTTGAAAAAACTTAAGGAAGAAGGCAAAAAGTTTTCTTGTTTGACCAGCTACGATGCATGCTTTGCTGCCTTGTCTAATGAGGCAGGCATTGACGTATTGTTGATTGGTGACTCGCTTGGCATGGTGCTTCAAGGGCATGACAGCACTCTGCCTGTCACCATGGAAGATATGATCTACCATACGCGCTGCGTTAAAAGTGGTAATGCTCGCAGTTTAATAATGGCAGACCTTCCCTTCAACGCGAACAACAGCGTCGAGCAAACCGTTCTGAATGCAGGCCGACTAATGCAAGCGGGTGCGCACCTTATAAAGATAGAGGGCAGCGCTTGGCTAAAGGAATCCATCGAGGAGCTCAGTTTTCGCGGTATTCCCGTTTGTGCGCATCTTGGCCTGACACCACAATCCGTCAACAAGTTGGGCGGTTATCGTGTTCAAGGTAAACAACAGGATGCAGCGGATAAGATGGTTGAGGCGGTCGTAGAGCTCGAGCAGGCCGGCGCAGATATGATATTGCTAGAATGCGTTCCTACGGATCTAGCCCAGAGGGTCACCAATGCGGTTAGTGTCCCCGTCATTGGTATAGGTGCTGGCAACGTGACAGATGGGCAAGTTTTGGTGGTTCACGATATGCTTGGTATGACTCCGGGCAAGCTACCTCGCTTTGTCAAAAACTTTATGGAAGAGGCAGATACAGTTCAGGAAGCGTTGAAAGCGTACGACCAAGCTGTAAAAGACGGCTCATTCCCCTCTACTGAACACAGCTTCTAACCGATTAATATGCAGGTCGTCCATACTCTAAAAGAATTACGACTCTTGTTGCGCCAAGCGCGCAGTAAGGGCAAAAGAGTCAGCCTCGTTCCAACAATGGGCAACCTGCATGAAGGCCATTTAAGATTGGTCGACCGTGCATTGGAAAGTAATGCTTACGTCGTCGCTACCATCTTTGTAAACCCGCTCCAATTCGGTGAGAACGAAGACTTCGACGCTTACCCCCGCACCCTTGAAAGAGATAGCAAACTGCTCGAACAACGCGGTTGTAACTTACTATTCGCCCCCAATGTTTCAGAGGTTTACCCTGACGGTCTGAAAGCCGAATCAACCGTGCATGTACCAGATTTAACAAAACACCATTGCGGTGCTAGCCGAGAAAAACACTTTGACGGCGTCGCTACGATCGTTTCGAAACTGTTCAACATGGTACAACCGGACGAAGCCGTGTTTGGCGAAAAAGACTTTCAGCAAATGATGGTTATTCGAAAACTGGTCAAAGATCTGTGCTTCCCAATCGAAATTATTAGTGTCGAAACGTGTCGGGAAGAAGATGGTCTAGCAAAAAGTTCACGCAACGGCTATCTCGATATCGAACAGCGCAAGCTCGCAAAATACCTCTACCTTGTCTTGCAAGAAACCAAGACAAATCTCATTGAAGGAAATGGTGACTTCACGTCAGCTCGCCAACAAGCGATTACCTCGCTCACTGAGTACGGCTTTAAATTGGACTATTTCAATATCGCATCTGTTTCGACCTTGCTGCCGGCAAAAGATGGAGATGTAGATATAGTGATACTCGCTGCTGCCTACATGGGGGCAACGAGACTGATAGATAATATTAGAGTATCGTTGTAACACGCCTTGCTGCAACGGCTCAGGAAACAAGGATTAGAATGAGACTGGATGCAAACCCCGCCTATTTGGCCTTAAAGAAAATCGCCTGCCATGCCAAACACGAGCGGATGCTCGACTATTTTAATCAGGACGACCGGCGTGTTGCGCATTTCAGCATTCAAGCACCGCACGTCTATGGCGACTATTCAAAAAACCTGATTTCTAGCACGACAAAAAGCCTTCTGATCGAGCTAGCTCAAAATGCAGATATCAAAAATAAGATTATAGATTTATTCTCAGGAAAAGAGCTCAACAAAAGTGAGGGGCGCCCTGCTCTGCATACTGCTCTTCGCGCACTGACAAAGCCTTTACTCCGAGCAAAGGACTCAAGCATTCATAGTGAAGTTACGGATGCATTAACCGCAATGAAGCGCACGATTGAGAAATTGCATTCAGGAGCATGGCTCGGTTCGAGCGGAAAACCCGTTACGCAGCTCGTCAGTATCGGTATTGGTGGCTCGTATCTTGGTCCCAAAACGGTCATAGAAGGGCTACGTCATTTCCACAAAGATGGCGTTGAAACCTATTTCATATCAAACATCGATGGCAGCGATGCTTCCAATGTCTTGGCTAAGTTAGACCCCGAGCGCTGCCTGTTTCTGGTTCAATCCAAGTCATTTACGACTCTTGAGACGCTCGAAAATGCGCGCGCCTGTATTTCATGGTTGAAGCAGAAGCTTGGTGACGACTGTGATATTAGTAAACATCTTGCTGCGG
Source organism: Oleiphilus sp. HI0080 (assembly GCF_001635135.1). Classification (NCBI taxonomy): domain Bacteria; kingdom Pseudomonadati; phylum Pseudomonadota; class Gammaproteobacteria; order Oceanospirillales; family Oleiphilaceae; genus Oleiphilus; species Oleiphilus sp. HI0080. Next base: position 11,955 of record NZ_LWFU01000389.1, on the reverse strand, counting down.
TATCGAGCAACACGCCCAAAGCGGTCGAGTTCGGCGTTGCCGAGGAGCATATCTTCCCGATGTGGGACTGGGTTGGAGGCCGCTATTCACTGTGGTCGGCAATCGGATTTCCGATTGCATTCCAACTCGGTTTTGACAACTTCATCGCCTTACTTGCAGGTGCTGAAGACATGGATGAGCACTTTTATTCAGCGGATATTGCTGACAACCTGCCACTAATGCTTGCCTTGGTTGGCATTTGGAACCGCTCGTTTATCGGTCATGCCTCAATTGCGGTCATTCCGTATGATCATCAACTTCGTTTTCTTCCCGAGCATCTCCAGCAACTTGATATGGAAAGCAACGGTAAAACCACAGATTACGATGGAAACCAGATTAGCTATGCGAGTGGCCCACTGCTATTTGGTGGGGCAGGAACAAACGGTCAACATGCGTATCACCAACTGTTTCATCAAGGTCGTGGAGCGGTCCCCATTGATTTTATTATTGCCAAACAAAGTCCGTATCCGGTTCGCGATAATCACGCACACTTGCTTGGCAACTGTTTGGCACAAAGCCAAGCATTGATGGTTGGAAAATCAAAGCAGGATGCTTTTAAGGAGCTCGTTGAACTCGGTATGTCAGAACAAGATGCCCACGCCATTGCGCCTCATAAGGCAATCAAGGGTAACAAACCAAATAACATTCTGATGGTAGATAAATTCACGCCGCATTCGGTAGGCGCATTGATCGCTCTGTACGAGCACAAAGTGTTTGCCCAAGGGCAAATTTGGGGCATCAACTCGTTTGATCAATGGGGTGTTGAGCTTGGTAAAGTGCTCGAGAAAGAGCTCTTCCCCTTGTTAAAAGGAAATTCAGATGCAGGGTTCAACAAGTTGGATCCCTCCACGGCATCCTTAATAAAGAAACTTCGTTCTTAGCCGTACCCTGCCCACAAGCGAGCGAGGTGGGGACTCTCGATGACGGCTTATACTGTCGTTATCGAATTTGTTAATCTATAAAAACACAGTCCAGCACATAACAAGAATCACGAAGCTTTCGGCATCATTAAGTCGAGCCAAACTAACAACAACGACAACAACGACAACAATTGGGGTAAAAAGACAATGCATCTATTTGGTTTCAAACAATCCGACCCAAAAAATCAAACTACCTTATTATCCTTCCGCGACACCATTCGTAATGCTTTACTGGTATTCGCTTCGTCACTGACTTTTACGCTTCCAGCCTCGGCTGAAGATAGCGAAGTACAAGACATGTCTGATCCTCTCGCGGTGTATACGCAGGTCGGAGCTGGCGCAACAAACTACGGGATAAACTTTAAAGTCGGCCAAGCCTACGATACGGGCAATCCCAAGACCATCGCAATGAACGTGCTTGAGTTTGAAGGGGTGTTGGGTGAAGCGTTAGGTTGGTCTGGCGGCTCTCAGCGTGATAACCGGCTAGATGGAATTCGATTTAGAAATTTCGGAGTTAATCTCGAAAATGGTCGCGGTGCGCAGGTTGACGTTAAATACAACCTAGATTCAACGCCTCTAGCTGAAGAAAGCGGTAATGTTTCTTACTCCCTGATTCAAGCTCTTCCAAAAATGGGTGCCGTCAGCTTATATCCATTATTAGGCGCTGGTATCGACTTTGGAAACAATGTTCTCGACATAGATGACTCTTCCGGTTCTCCGGAAGTTGACGAAGGCTATTCCATTCAAGGCACGTTCGGCTTAATCGGAATGTATGGAAAACTCGCAATTTCCGACAAAATTTGGCTGAACTACAACCCCTTCTATTTTAGTACTCTCAGCGGTTCGAAACTTTATAAGGACAACGCTTACGGTATCGACGAAGGCAGTATACTCACCCATGAGTTTGTCGCTAGTTATCAATTTACGCCCCGATTCAACACGCGCTATTTTGCCAATTGGAACGAGAATACAGATTTCTCAAACGGTGGGCATCGAATAGAGGCAAATTATCAGCTGTAAATTGTTTGATTTAGAAAGAAACGTTTTGTCAGTTAACGCAAGCGACTAAAAGTCGAACTCGATGCGGGCAATCAATTGATTAGAAGGAAGCTGCGCTTTCAATTGCGCGTACGTTTTCCCGGTCTTTGGCTCTTGCCGGTCACCAAGAAGGTCGGCCATAGGAAGCAAGACGAAAGCGTTATAGAACAATTCTGGCCTAGGTAGGATAACGCCCTCCAGTTCTCCGACAAAATCATCGTAAGTGACGACATCAATGTCGAGACTTCTTGATGAAAACTTAGGGCCACCACGTACACGCCCATGTTGATCTTCAATGTCCTTCAAGATCGCATTCACTTCTGTGATGGAAAACGGGGTCTCAACACGCACAACGAAATTATAAAATGGGTCCCCATCAAATCCGACCGCCTCACTTTCGTAAACCGGTGAGAGCGTCAACTGTCCAAAAGCTTCCCGCAAACCAAATACAGCGGATCTGCTGTTTTGTTCACGATTAATATTGCTACCGACGCTTAAGAAGACTTCCACTCGTTAAACCCTTGAACGCTGAATCACAATACCGACACTTTTCGCTTCAGGTACCGCGCCAGGTTTCGCCAGTTTTAACTCAATCTGATCTACAGGAAAAGCGCTAAAGATGTGCGCTGTGATTTCATCGGCAAGATGTTCAAGTAAATCATGATGCTTACTCGTGACAATCGCTATAATGGCATTCGCCACTTCTGCATAGCTGACAGTGTCGTTGATGCTATTTGTTTGGCCTGCCTTTGCAAGTGAATAAGGCATTTGGCAGTCGATAATCAGATCCTGCTTAACGCGCTTTTCCCAGTCAAAAATACCAATCGAGGCAGAGACACTTAAACCTTCTATAAAGATAATATCGTGCATCTTAAGCTAGCCCTTACCCAAGGAAGGCAATTGATCCATTGGCCAACGCGGTCGAACGGCAACCTCACCACTGCTTCGCTGTCCTGCAAGCAGACGCTGAGCACCTGCATAGGCAATCATGGCGCCATTATCAGTACAGTACTTCTGACGGGCGTAGAAAACCTCAGAACCGGTTTTTTCTTCCATTTTCTTAAGTGTCTGACGGAGATTAACATTTGCGCTTACGCCACCAGCAATAACGAGTCGCTTGAATCCCGTTTCTTTGAGGGCCCTTCGGCATTTGATCATTAAGGTGTCGACTACGGCATCTTCAAAAGCCAGTGCAATTCGTGCTTTCTCGTCATCGTCAAAACGATCTTCGTCACGTGCTTTATTAACCGTGTTTAGAGTGAATGTTTTCAAACCACTAAAACTAAATTCTAAGCCTGGACGATCGGTCATCGGCCTTGGAAAACGATACCTTGTTCCATCAAGCTCTGATCGCGCATACTCGGCTAAACGAGCAATGTGCGGGCCCCCAGGATAATCCAAGCCAAGCATTTTTGCCGCTTTGTCGAAGGCTTCACCGGCCGCATCGTCCAGAGACTCCCCAAGTATTTCATACTCTCCAATGCCCTTGACCGAAACCAGTTGCGAGTGCCCACCCGAAACAAGCAAACCAACAAAAGGAAATTCCGGTGGGGAATCCTCAAGCATTGGCGCCAAAAGATGCCCTTCCATATGATGAACGCCAACGCTCGGTATGGCTAAAGAGAAAGCCAGTGCTTCGGCAATACTTGAGCCTACCAATAAAGCGCCAATTAAACCTGGCCCGGCAGTATAAGCGATTGCATCGATATCTTTTTTTGTGAGGTTTGCATCACGCAACACTTGCTCAATGAGGGGCAACGTTTTCCGAATGTGATCGCGCGAGGCGAGTTCAGGAACTACGCCGCCATAATCTACATGAAGATCTATCTGCGAGAACAAGGCATCCGCGAGTAAGCCACGATCGGTATCATAGAGGGCGATACCTGTCTCATCACAGGATGTTTCAATACCAAGAACGAGCATCTTATATTGGACTCAAAATTAAAGAGGCAAGGCTATCAGAAATTTAGCGCAAATCCGATTTTCTTTAGATAATAACGTTCATGTTCCAGGTTGGCCGCCGTGAGAGGATGGGACTCAATCCAGCCCTCCTCAAATGAAACCTCAAGCGACATTTTTCCCGCCCTAAGAGTAATGGGCACGGGAGAGTACTCACGATCTGCTGCAAGAAGTATCGATAGCCTTAAAAGCACCATTAGATACTGTAAAGACACAAAATCGTGCTTCGCTAGATCGGGCAGATCGGCTGTTGGGATTTTACGTCGATGAGAGCGGACGAGTAGCGCTAACTGCGACTGTACCACATTCGAGAAACCCGAAAGATCAGAGTTCTGAATAAGATATGCACCATGCTTTTGATATTGACTATGTGCAATCGCCAAGCCTACCTCAAAGACTTGAGCCGCCCACGTCAGCAAGTTTTTCCATTTCGGATAGTGGATTTTCCAATCGTCACATACTTGCGCATACAGCTGCTTCGATAAACATGCGACATATGCGCTATGCTCGAGATCTACGCCATAGCGCTGCTGAAGTGCAGAGATGCTTCGGTCTCTTACGTCTTCATGAGAAATCCGTCCAACGATGTCGTAGAGCAAACCTTCTCTTAACGCGCCGTCTGAAAACTCCATGCTTTCAATATCCAAGGCTCGAAACGCTCCTAACATAATCGATAGACCTGCAGGAAAGATACTCCAGCGTTCTTTTTTGATGTTGAGCTGTTCAAGCTGATCAATATGGCCAAGTTGAATCAGCTTCTCGCGAAGTTGCTTTAACTCTTTCAAGTCAACGGTTAACGCGCGATTTTCGTCTTTGCCTAGGGCCTGAAAAACCGCCTTGATTGAACCCGAAGAGCCAACGCAGCTTTGCCAACCTTGTTTTTTATACTGTTTCTTAATTGGTAGCAGCTCACGTTCTGCGCGCGCAACCGCCTGCGCAAAATTCTGTTTTGTGATGACACCTTCTTTAAAAAAAGCTTCACGATAAGAGACGCAACCCATATGCAAGCTTTCGCGCTCGAGTGATTCAAAACGTTTACCAATAACAAACTCTGTTGAGCCGCCACCAATATCAATTACCAAGCGCTGGCCCTCGTCATCTGCTAGCGTATGTGCAACGCCGAGATAAATCAGCCTCGCTTCTTCCCTTCCCGATATAACCTCAATAGGAACACCTAACAAATCCTCAACTGCGCTGGTTAGTTGTTTTCGATTTCGGGCGACCCTCAGTGCATTCGTGCCGACTATTTGAATATAATCCCTGTCAATCGTTCGTAATCTCTGCTCAAAACGTTTGAGACAATCTATTGCTCTTGAAATAGATTCATCATCGAGATTACCTTGTTTATCCAGGCCCGCCGCAAGCTGAACCTTCTCGCCGAAACGTTCCTGTATACGAATTTCACCATGCTCAATGTGTGCAATCGCCATGTGAAAACTATTTGAGCCCAAATCAATTGCAGCTATCTGCATGTTCTCGTTTGCCATTCTCGCTTCGCTGTCTTCGCTCATCCTTGAAATCCGAAATTAAAACTATATATTGTGATCATAGTATCTAATTTAAGTGAAGGGTACCTCGAACTAGAGCGCTCCTTCTCATTCAATCACTCTTAGGATTCAACATGAGCGACAACATTATTAACGTGACCGATGCTTCATTTGAGCAAGACGTACTAAATTCTGATATCCCAGTACTCGTCGATTACTGGGCGGAGTGGTGCGGCCCATGCAAGATGATTGCTCCGGTTTTAGAAGAGATTGCTGACGATTACGCTGGTAAGGTAAAGATTTGCAAGCTGAACATCGACGAAAACGATCAAACACCGCCAAAATATAACATTCGAGGAATTCCTACTCTTATGTTGTTTAAGAATGGCAATGTCGATGCGACGAAAGTTGGCGCACTGTCAAAGTCGCAACTTACCGCATTCGTCGATAGCAACCTCTAAAGTTTATGTTGCTTTCAAAAGGCAGCTCATCTGAGCTGCCTTTTTTGTTGGAGCTAGTCGCTTATAAATAATGATAACCCTCGAACCCCTTATTTCGTCTCTGGAGCAAGCCAAGCTGACCTTTGATGCAGGTATATTGGCGGGTGGCAAATCTCTGCGAATGGGCGGCCAAGACAAAGCACTGATTACCCTAGCTGATAACGTGATGGTCTCGTCCGCTGTTCGCCTGCTAAAGCCATTAGCGGTAAACCGGCAAGTACTGATTAACAGCAATAAAGATCCTGAGAACTATAAGTTCCTGTCTCAACGCATATGCCACGACGCTTATCCTGGCTTTCGCGGCCCACTAGCGGGTCTTCATGCCCTACTCTCAAATAGTGATAGCGATATCCTTTTTGTCGTCCCCTGTGATACACCCTTCATTAACGAGCCATTGATCAACGCGCTTGGTCAACGCGCGGTTGAGCAACAACTTAGCGGCTCATCTTTAAGACCCATTGCTCTCCAGTGCGAGAACTTTAAGCACCCATTACATTGCTGCCTACCTCGTGCCTGTCTCGACTCAATTGCACATCACATTGAGCACGGGAAGCACAAGCTCATTCGTTGGTTTGAAAAAAACGAAGCGGATTGGATCTCGGTGCCTGATACGAGCACGCTAGTAAACGTCAATACGCCTGAAGAGCTGCAGAGGGCCAAGCTTAAGTTATCAAATAGTTAAAAATACCGCCTGACCAAACGGTTAAATATTGACCAGATTATGTTCCCGCTGTAAGATACGCTCAAATTCAAACGATCGTTTTAAAAGACTGTTTAATATCAAGGTGGTATACATGATTATTGAAGTACATGTAGCGTTTCTACTAGCTGCTCTCTCTGTTCTATTCGGCATCACATACACCTTGAGTATGTTTCTTGATAAAGAAACAAAACGCATTATCGCGCAGCGTAAATTCGATACTAACGCATCAGAAATTGCAGCAATAAAAGCCTAGCGTTCGCAAGGCATACAAAAAAGGCGGTGTTGCTTATGCAACACCGCCTTTTTTCATTCCAACTATCTACTGATTAATGCGCCAATATTTGGCTGAGGAATAGCTGAAGCCGATCTGTCTCTGGATGATCGAAGAACACATCTGGGGTGTTCTGTTCAACAATCTCTCCTCCGTCCATAAAGATCACTCTATCAGCCACTTTCTTGGCAAATCCCATCTCATGCGTCACACAGAGCATGGTCATTCCCTCTTCAGCAAGCTCAACCATAACATCAAGTACTTCCTTAATCATCTCAGGATCAAGAGCTGAAGTAGGCTCGTCAAACAGCATGATTTGGGGGTTCATACACAATGAGCGTGCGATCGCTACACGCTGCTGCTGACCACCAGAAAGTTGACCGGGGAATTTATTTGCTTGGTCAGGAATCTTCACCCGATGAAGATACTTCATTGCGGTCTCTTCTGCTTCTTCTTTCGGTTTCTTTTGCACCCAGATTGGACCAAGGGTAAGATTCTCTAAAATCGTCAAGTGTGGAAACAGATTAAAGTGCTGGAATACCATCCCAACTTCTCGACGTATATTCTCAATGTTCTTAACGTCTTCAATCATTTCGATGCCGTTAACAACAAGAGAACCTTTTTGAAACTCCTCTAGCCTGTTGATACAACGAATCATCGTTGACTTACCAGAGCCAGAAGGTCCACAAATAACAATACGCTCGCCTTTCTTCACATCAAGATTAATGTTCTTGAGTACATGGAAGTTGCCGTACCATTTGTTGAGATCCTTAATTTCTATAACCGATTCGCCGGAAGAAGCGGTCTCAACTTTATGCTGTGTATTTTCAGTCGTCATGAATAACTCCGTTGCTTAGTTCCGGTGACTTGTATCTAGTTTTTTCTCAATATTGGCACTGATCATCGACATGCCAAAGCAGCAACACCAAAAAACAAGCGCTACAAATATATAACCTTCCGGTGCATGACCACCCAACCAATTTGAATTGGTCAAGGCCGTTTGAGTTGTGCTCAAAATCTCAAAGATACCGATGATCAACAAGAATGTTGTGTTCTTGAAGAGCATGATAAAGGTCGCAAGGATGTTGGGCATGGACACTTTGATCACTTGAGGAAAAATAATGAGTAATGTCTTTTGCCAATAACTCAAGCCAAGAGAATCTGCGGCTTCGTATTGCCCTTCAGGAATCGCCTGAAACCCGCCTCGGAATACTTCTGCCATATATCCTGACATAAACAGAATAAGTACGATCCAAACTCGCAACAATTTGTCGACATTCGTGCCCTCTGGGAAAAAAAGCGGCAACATAACCGAGCCCATAAAGAAGAGCGCCAGCACAGGAACACCCCGAAAAAACTCGATCAAAATAACGCATACGCTGCGAATAAAAGGCATATCGGAGCGACGACCCAACGCCCATAAAAAGCTTAAAGGGAATGCAATAATGATACTCGCCGCCGCAAGAAATATGTTCAGCGAGAAACCACCCCAATAATCGGTACTTACGAACTCAAGCCCAAACAACCGCCCATCCAAAAATGCGGCTCCAATAAAAGGGAATACGAGAAACAATGGCACCCCTACCGTATTACGCAAACGCGTTGGCAGTAGGTAAGGCGCGGCAATGACCAAACCCAATGCAATTATGCCCATGTTGATTCGCCAAAGCTCCTCAGTTGGGTATGAGCCATACATAAATTGTTGCATCCAAGCCGAAACAAAGACCCAACACGCCCCTTGGTCATTCGTACAATCTGCTTGCGTGGTACCAACCCAGTTAGCCTCAATAAATAACCAGCTAATCATGCCAGGAATAACCGAAGCCAATAAACCAATGATGACCAATGTTGCGATCGAATTATGAATATCCGGGAAAAGATTCTCTCTAATCCAACCGATGACACCTCGTGCAGCGACCGGTGCGGGTTGGGCGGGTTGTGGTTTAAACTCTCTCATCACTCGCTCCTTATTTCCGTTCTACCAGTGCAACACTTTCGTTGAATCGGTTCATTATGAAAGAAATCGTCATGTTAATAACGAAGTACACTGCCATGGTCATGAAGACAATTTCGATTGCCTGGCCTGTCTGGTTTAACGAGGTACCAACAAATACGGTGAATAAATCTGGGTAGCCAATTGCCGTTGCCAAGGTCGAGTTTTTAACCAAGCTTTGATATTCGGAATTGAGCAAAGGAACAATGACGCGCATCGCCTGCGGTACGATGATCAAAGACATGATTCTGCTCTCTCGCAACCCAAGACTCCGAGCGGCCTCTGTTTGGCCATGAGGTACCGATTGCACACCGGCCCGAACGGCCTCAGCAATAAATGCACCGGTATAAACAGCTAATGCAATAACAAGCGCCATCAACTCAGGAATAACAGTGATACCACCGCGAAAGTTAAAACCTTTGAGCTCGGGAAACTCCCAAGTAAAAGGGACGCCCATAATAAATAAGGTGACAAGTGGCAGTCCGAACAATATGCCCAAACTGGTTAAAAAGACCGGGAACTGCTCTCCCGTCTCGTCTTGACGTTTTTTCGCCCACTTTTTGAGGACAATGATTGCAGCAATGGCGACCGCGATCGATCCATAAACGACAGAACTGCCAGGCCCACCTATCAAGTCAGGCAAGTACAGACCGCGAACGTTAAGGAAAATCATCTCACCCAAGCTCATACTCTCACGCGCGCTTGGTAAAGAGGCGAGGACGGCGAAATACCAAAAGAAAACTTGCAACAAAAGAGGAATATTACGGAAAGTTTCTACGTAAATTACTGACAGACGTTTAATCAACCAGTTTTGAGAAAAATACGCGACGCCGACAACAAAACCGATCATAGTGGCAAGGAATATACCTATGATTGAGACTAAGATCGTATTGAGCAAACCAACCACGAACGTCATGGCATAGCTTGAGGTTGCCGAATACGGCACTAGGGTCATTAAGATATCAAAACCCGCAGCGGTCGTTAGGAAGTCAAAACCGCTTTTGATACCTCGCGCTTCCATATTTGTAAGCGCATTCGAGACAATCGAGTAGAAGAAGTAGCCGAGACCTAAAAGCAAAAGCGCCTGATAGATAACGGATCTAACCTGAGGGTTATTGAGCATTGAGCCTGAGGAAGAGCTCGCTCTAGCTATTTGTTCTTCGGACATGTTTCTACCCTAAATCATTGTTGAAGAATTTTTGAAACGGCAAAAGGGGCTACAAAAGCCCCTTATGCTAAGCAATTCGAATTAACGAATTGGTGGAGAGTATAGGAAACCGCCCTTGTTCCACTGCTCGTTGATACCACGAGCAATCTTCAATGGAGAACCCATACCAACATTACGCTCGAAAGATTCGCCGTAGTTGCCAACTTGAGAAACAATGTTGTATGCCCAGTCAGCGCTTAGGCCAAGCTTTTCACCCGCATCACCTTCTGTACCCAGAAGACGCTTTTGTGAAGGCTTACCGTTCTCTTTTAAGTCAGCAGCGTTGGATGAATCTACACCCAAAAACTCTGCTTCAATCATTGCCACCAAAGACCATTTAGCAATGTTGAACCACTCGTCGTCACCTTGACGAACAACTGGGCCTAATGGCTCTTTTGAAATTACTTCAGGAAGTACCATTGCAGAATCCGGATCTTTCAAACCAATACGAATTGCATAAAGTTGAGATTGGTCAGAAGTTAGAACGTCACAACGGCCGCTTTCGAAACCTGCACGAGTTTGATCAGATGTATCAAAGGTAACCGCGGTATATTTCATACCGTTCGCACGGAAGTAGTCAGCAAGGTTCAACTCTGTCGTTGTACCAGCTTGAATACATGCTGCAGCGCCATCAAGCTCTAAAGCACTTTTAACACCCAGCTTTTTGGAAACCATGAAGCCTTGGCCATCATAGTAGTTAACACCCGCGAAGTTTAAACCAAGCGAAGTATCACGAGTATGTGTCCAAGTTGTGTTACGAGAAAGGAGATCAATTTCACCAGACTGAAGCGCAGTGAAACGTTCTTTTGCAGTCAAAGGCTTATATTGAACTTTGCTTGCATCGCCTAGGACAGCTGCAGCAACGGCCTTACATACGTCTACATCAAGACCGCTCCACTCACCTTTCTCATCTTTTTGAGAAAAGCCTGCAAGGCCGGTACTCACGCCACAAGACAACGTACCGCGCTTTTTAACGTCTTCCAATGTACCTGCTGTAGCACCGAAAGATAACCCCACTGCTAAACCAGCAGCCATTATTGAAGAGAATTTCAACATTCGTGTTCTCCTAAGTTTTTGTTGTGTATCCGTAAAAGGATGTCGCAGCGCACCTAAAAGCAACAACGAAAAGCTGACGCATGCACTGATGCTTGCTCTTCATACAAATTTGATGCCACCACGTCTCGCTTTTTTTTTATCATTCCAAACGAATCTGGACTTCGCGTTATCATTAGCGACACAAGCAGTTTGTGCTATTTCACATTGTTTTACAACTGCATGCAGTGCGTCAGAATATCGCATAATTTCAGCCTAGCGCATTATTAACGTGCAGCAGAAATTTAGTGGGAACTATTGTGAAATAAATGACTGCTGGAGAAAGCGAACACACATTGCGTTAAAGACTTCAGGTTTTTCAGCGTGCAACCAATGGGAGGTTTCGGGGATGATTTTCAGTTGTGCTTTTGGAAAGAGCTTTTGAGTTTTCGCTTTATGCTCTGGAAGGATGTAATCAGAGCGAGCGCCAGAAATGAACAACACATTTTTTTCATAACGACCACCATGCGGTGCCGCTAGAATATTCGTATAATTGGCTTTGATGGCTTCAAAGTTAAATCGCCATACCAATCCTGAGTCTCCATCATCAGCTCGACGTAAACTCTTAATAAGAAACTGCCTAACACCCCAGTCCTCGATCCATTTTGACAACGCTTCATCTGCAGCCTGCCTTGAACCAACCGGACTCTCGGCTAGCTCCGCCAAGCCCCTGAGTATCTGTTCGTGGCCTGGTGAATACTGCACGGGCGCAATATCGGCAACAATTAGCGCCTCGACTCGCTCTG
>NZ_LWFU01000388.1:0-4629 GCF_001635135.1 Oleiphilus sp. HI0080 | reverse complement strand
ATACTTCCGCTACTCATGTTCGGTTCCTCGTTAAATATAAATTCTTCATCAATCTCTTAATTCGCTGTGCGCTAAACTGCAGCTGCACCGCTCACAATCTCTGAAATTTCTTGTGTGATTGCAGCTTGCCGTGCCTTGTTGTAAACAAGTTGTAGATCATTAATGATCTCGCCCGCATTGTCTGTTGCGGCTTTCATCGCAATCATTCGAGCGGCTTGTTCACATGCTGCATTTTCCACAACGCCTTGATACACCTGAGATTCGACATAACGAGTCAACAAACCATCAAGCAAATCTTTCGCGTCTGGTTCGTATATGTAGTCCCAATGATGTTGAAGCTCCTGTTCTTCTGAAGCTTCTAGAGGAAGTAGTTGATGTACTCCCGGTTCTTGCGTCATGGTCGTGACGAACTTGTTGTAAACAACATACAGTCGATCAATCTCGCCTTTATCAAACGCATCTAGCATCACCTTCACAGAACCAATCAGCTCATGTGCTGAAGGCTCATCGCCAAGATGACTCAATGCAGCGACGACATTGCCACCGTAGTTCTTAAAAAATGAGATAGCCTTGGAACCGATGGCACAAACATCCACCGAGACCTCTTTAGCATCCCATTCTTTCATGTCGGCCAGTGCACGTTTGAACAAGTTAACGTTCAAACCACCACACAAACCGCGGTCTGTTGATACAACAATATAGCCGACACGTTTTACATCACGATCTTGCAAATATAAGTGATTATATTCTGGATTCGCATTTGCCAAATGACTAACCACAGAGCGGATCTTATCTGCATATGGTTTACCCTGGCTCATACGCTCTTGCGCTTTACGCATCTTACTCGCTGCTACCATTTGCATAGCGCTCGTAATCTTTTGCGTGCTTTTAACGCTTGAGATCTGATTTCGTATTTCTTTACCAACGGCCATTGTTAGTTGCCTTTAAAGTCTCGTTTAAAAAAACTCGATTAAAGGGGCGAACCCCTTTAATTACCAAGTTTGGGTAGACTTAAATGTCTCCAATGCACTCTTGATACCGCTAGCGATATCATCGTTGTAGTCGCCCTTTTCGTTGATCTTAGCCATAAGATCCGCTTGCTCCGCATTCATGTAAGAAAGCATTGCCGCTTCGAAATCAACCACTTTATTCACTGGAACATCGTCAAGGAAACCTTCATTGGCTGCGTATAAAACTACACCCATCTCAGCAACACTTTGTGGAGCGTACTGCTTCTGTTTCATTAACTCTGTAACACGCTGACCATGCTCAAGCTGCTTACGAGTCGCCTCATCAAGATCCGAAGCGAACTGAGCAAATGCTGCAAGTTCACGATACTGAGCAAGCGCTAGACGCACACTACCACCAAGCTTTTTGATGATCTTAGTCTGAGCTGCACCGCCTACACGAGATACAGAAATACCTGCGTTCATCGCTGGACGAACACCGGCGTTAAACAGGTTTGTTTCCAAGAAGATCTGACCATCGGTAATCGAAATTACGTTTGTCGGAACGAACGCTGAAACGTCACCACCTTGTGTCTCGATGATCGGGAGAGCGGTCAAAGAACCTGTCTGGCCTTTAACAGCACCATTAGTAAACTGTTCTACGTACTCTTCGCTAACGCGAGACGCTCGCTCAAGAAGGCGCGAGTGCAAGTAGAATACGTCACCAGGATATGCTTCTCGGCCCGGTGGACGACGAAGAAGCAATGAAATCTGACGGTACGCCCAAGCTTGCTTAGTCAAATCATCAAAAACGATCAATGCGTCTTGCCCATTGTCACGGAAGAATTCACCCATTGTTGTGCCAGCATAGGGTGCAAGAAACAACATTGCTGCTGGATCCGCTGCACCAGCAGCTACGATGATGGTGTGATCCATTGCACCATGTTCTTCAAGCTTGCGCACAACAGCCGCAATCGATGACTGCTTTTGACCAACTGCGACATAGATACACTTAACGCCTGTACCTTTCTGGTTAATGATCGCATCAATAGCGATTGCAGTTTTACCAGTCTGACGGTCACCGATGATCAACTCACGCTGACCACGACCGATTGGTACCATGGAGTCAATCGCTTTCAAACCAGTTTGCACTGGCTGATCAACCGACTTACGCGCGATTACACCTGGAGCAACCTTTTCAATTGGCGCAGTAAGATCTGACTCAATCGGACCTTTACCATCAATTGGGTTACCCAAACCGTCTACAACACGACCAAGAAGGGCGTCACCGATTGGTACCTCAAGGATACGACCAGTACAACGAACCTTTTGACCTTCAGCCAGACCGTTGTACTCACCAAGTACAACAACACCAACTGAGTCACGCTCAAGGTTAAGCGCCATACCGTAGACGCCGTTTTCAAATTCAACCATCTCACCGTACATCACTTCGGCAAGACCGTGAACCAATACGATACCGTCAGAAACACTGACGATAGTGCCCTCATTTCGGGCCTCAGAAGAGATATCGAGCTGCTCGATACGCTTCTTAATAATTTCGCTGATTTCAGCTGGGTTTAGCTGTTGCATGCTTTAATTCCTCAAATCTGAATCCGCTACCTAAGCACTAACTGCTTCTGCTAGTTTGGCTAACTTGCCTTTCACAGACGCATCAATTACCAAATCGTTTGCGCGAATAATAGCGCCTCCCATCAACGAGTCGTTTACTGTTGATGTCACATTCACTTTACGATCTAGCTTTTGACTCAATGCTTGTGCCAGCTTCTCTTGTTGTTCACTACCCAAGTCGAATGCACTTTCTACAATAACGTCAACCGAATGCTCTAGTTGCGCTTTCAAAGCCTCAAACAACGATGCAATATCTGGCAACAAACCAATTCGGTTATTCTCAGATAGTACATGAACAAGGTTTTGACCCTGTTCATTCAGTTGATCGCCACACACATCACAAAATGCGTCGGCTTTTGCTTTACTTGTCAGTGCTGGGTGATCGAGAACAACAACCATATTCTCGTCCTTAGCAATTGCAGAAGCATAAGCAAGCATGCTTGACCAAAGATCAAACGCACTAGTTGCTTTTGCAGCTTCAAATGAAGCTTTCGCGTAAGGTCGGGCAATCGTGATTGACTCTGCCATCATCCACTCTCAATAGTTAAATTTCAGAGGCAAGCTGGTCTAGTAACTTGCTGTGCTTACTTGCATCAATTTCCGAACCAAGAATTTTTTCCGCCCCAGCAAGTGCAATTGCTGATACTTCTGCGCGAAGTTCTTCTCGCACACGGTTTTTCTCTTGCTCGATCTCAGCTTGAGCAGCTGTGAGAAGACGATCGCCTTCTTTTTTAGCGTTCTCTTTCGCCTCATCTACGATTTGGCTCGCACGCTTGTTTGCTTGCTCAATGAGTTCAGCTGCTTGCACTTTCGCGTCTTTAAGTTCTTCACCTGCTTTTTTCTGTGCAAGTTCAAGATCTTTAGAAGCACGATCTGCGGCTGCTAAACCATCGGAAATTTTCTTCTCTCGCTCTTGCATGGCTGCCATGATTGGCGGCCATACATATTTCATGCAGAACAACACGAAAACAGCGAAGAAGATTATTTGTCCTATAAGTGTGTAATTGATATTCACACCAATAACCTCGCTATGTTGCCGGTTTACTTAATCGGAATTACTAAATCGGTATCGATTAAGCACCAACACCTGGAGCAACTACGAAGATCAAGTACATTGCGATACCAACACCGATGATTGGGATTGCGTCGATCAAACCAGCAAGCAAGAACATTTTACCTTGCAACATTGGACCAAGCTCTGGTTGACGTGCTGTACCTTCAAGCAAACGGCCTCCAAGAAGACCCATACCTACCGCTGCACCAAGTGCACCCAAACCAAGCATGATTGCTGCTGCAATGATTACTAGTTCCATTTTTTTCTCCTATCGTTTCAATTTAAAAGTGAAGTTTTAAAAAGTCTCTGTTAGTGGTCTTCGTGAGCCATGCTCAAGTAAACCACCGTTAGTACCATAAAAATAAACGCCTGTAAGGTGATAACCAAGATGTGGAATATCGCCCAGCCTAGCTGTAACAACCCACCAAACAAACCAAAGAATAAACCTGCGCTGTACATCACGGCGATCAAGATAAAGATCATTTCGCCAGCATACATGTTACCGAACAGTCGAAGCCCAAGTGAGAACGGCTTGGCCAACAGACCAACCAACTCCATGAACAGGTTCACTGGGATAAACATCCAGTGATTAAATGGGTGCATTGTCAATTCCTTCACAAAGCCACCCACTCCTTTGATCTTGATTGAGTAGTACAGCATCAAGATAAAGACTGCTAATGCCATACCGAGCGTGATGTTCGGATCGGTCGAAGGCACAATTTTCTGGTATTCAACGCCAAGTGCCATCATGATTTCGGGCACAACGTCTACAGGAATAAGATCCATCAGGTTCATCAGAAAAACCCAAACGAAGATCGTCAATGCTAGGGGCGCTACGATCGGGTTACGTCCGTGAAACATGTCTTTCACATTATTGTCGATAAATTCAACGATAATCTCGACAAAATTCTGGAGACGACCTGGTACACCTGAAGTGACAGATTTGGCTACGAGACGGAATAACAAGCAGAAAATAAGACCTAGTCCGAAAGACCATGC
>NZ_LWFU01000387.1:0-7689 GCF_001635135.1 Oleiphilus sp. HI0080 | reverse complement strand
CTGCATTTTCAAAATGACCATTCATTGCAGCTACAATGGCATAAAAACCGGAGAACAGGGAGGCTGTAGTGAAGAGATTCGGAAGCAGATAAATTCCGCGGCCACGCTTCTTCACTTTCTCGACTTTTTCGGCATCATCATGATCCTCAGATGCATTTAAACCCGTTTCTACAAACGAAGAATTCTCCACCTCAGGCTTTACAGACTTTTTCTTGTCTAATTCGTCACTCATGCGATTTGATCACCATCCCTTCAAAAAAAAACGGCCCACAGAATAACTTCTGCAGGCCGTTAATTGTAGCGTTAATTAAGAGAAGTGCTTAGTTCTTCTCTTGATCTACGATTTTGTTCGATGCGATCCAAGGCATCATTTCACGCAACTTAGCACCTGTTTCTTCGATTGGGTGCGCAGCGTTATTACGACGATACGCCGTCATTGATGCGTAGTTGGTTGCACCTTCCTGGATAAACATCTTCGCATATTCACCATCCTGAATACGCTTAAGAGCGTTACGCATCGCAGCACGCGACTCATCGTTAATAACCTCAGGGCCCGTGACATACTCACCATACTCAGCGTTATTTGAGATTGAGTAGTTCATGTTTGCGATACCACCTTCGTACATCAAGTCAACAATCAACTTCAACTCATGCAAACATTCAAAGTAAGCCATTTCTGGTGCGTAACCAGCTTCAGTAAGCGTTTCAAAACCCGCTTTGACAAGCTCGACAGCACCACCACAAAGAACCGCCTGCTCACCGAACAAATCGGTTTCAGTCTCGTCTTTAAACGTCGTTTCGATAATACCTGTACGACCACCACCAACGCCGCTCGCATACGAAAGCGCAACATTTTTAGCTTGGCCAGATGCATCCTGGAATATAGCGATCAAGTCTGGAATACCGCCACCTTTAACAAACTCCGAACGCACAGTGTGGCCCGGCGCTTTTGGCGCAATCATGATGACGTCAAGGTCTGCACGCGGAACAACCTGGTTGTAATGGATCGCAAAACCGTGCGCGAAAGCCAGCGTACCGCCCTGCTTAATGTTTGGCTCAATCTCGTCCTTATATAGAACAGACTGAAACTCATCAGGAGTTAGAATCATAACAACGTCAGCGCTTGCAACAGCTTCCGCAACAGGCTTGACCGTCAAACCATGCGCCTCTGCTTTGGCTACAGACGCAGAACCTGCACGCAAACCAACAACTACATCAACACCTGAATCTTTCAGATTGCACGCATGAGCATGCCCCTGAGAACCGTAACCAATAATGGCAACTTTCTTGCCTTGGATAATTGATAGGTCACAGTCTTTATCGTAATAAACTTGCATGGAATCTCCCCACTATATATTTCTTTTACGCCCTCTGTCGGGCGCACTAATTCATAAAAAACTTAAAGGCTTAAAACTTTTTCACCACGAGCGATACCTGAAACACCGCTTCGAACAACCTCTAAAACAATACCTTCTGGCAGCGACTTGATAAACGCATCTAACTTTCCGCTATCACCCGTAACCTGCGCCGTATAAACGGAGCTACTCACATCGACAATTTGACCGCGAAAAATATCTACCGTTCGAGCAACTTCACTCCGCTGAGATCCAACCGCTTTCATCTTCACGAGCATCAACTCTCGCTCTATGTGATAACCCTCAGTCAAATCGACGAGCTTGACCACTTCGATCAGCTTATTTAGCTGCTTTGTAATCTGCTCGATAACTTTATCAGAGCCTGTCGTCGTAACCGTAAGGCGAGACAAAGAAGCATCTTCAGTTGGCGCTACCGTTAGCGTTTCAATGTTGTAGTTTCGCTGCGAAAACAATCCTACAACACGTGAAAGAGCACCCGGCTCATTCTCTAAAAGGACAGAAATGATTCTTCTCATGTTATGTCCTCTCCGTCTTGCTTAGCCACATATCATTCATAGAGCCTTTCGCGATTTGCATCGGATATACATGCTCAAGCGGATCGACATATACGTTAATGAAAACAAGCTTATCCTTCATCGCAAATGCTCTTTCAAGAGTAGGCTCAAGCTCATCAAGCTTATTGACCGTCATACCAACGTGACCATAGCTTTCTACCAACTTCTCAAAGTCAGGCAAGGAATCCATATACGAATGCGAATGACGCGACTCATAATTCATGTCTTGCCACTGCTTAACCATGCCCAAAGCTTGGTTATTCAATAGCAACACCTTCAATGGCAAGTTGTACTGATTACAGGTAGAAAGCTCTTGAATATTCATCTGAATAGAACCTTCACCCGTGACGCACACTACCTCCTCATCCGGGAAATTAAGCTTAATGCCCATTGCAGCAGGCAAGCCGAAGCCCATTGTTCCTAGACCACCAGAGTTAATCCAGCGATTAGGCTTGTTGAACTTATAATACTGCGCAGCGAACATCTGGTGTTGACCAACATCAGATGTCACGAATGCATTGCCCTGGGTAACTTTATAGAGCGCTTCAATAGCTTGCTGAGGTTTGATGCTGTCCTGAGTTGAAGGCTCATAACGACCGCCATGAAATTCACGCCACGAATTAATTTTTTCCCACCACGCAGCGATTGCTTCCTGATCAGGCGAACCAGCCAACTCATCAAGCGTTGCATGCAAATCTTTAAGCACCGAGCCAACCGGACCGACGATTGGCACATCAACCTTGATGGTTTTCGAAATATTTGCTGGATCGATATCAACGTGAACGATACGAGCACCCGGGCAGAATTTATCCGTACCATTGGTCACTCGATCATCAAAACGCGCCCCTATGGAGACAACCAGATCTGCGTTGTGCATCGCCTGATTCGCTTCATACGAACCGTGCATGCCTAGCATACCTAGACTATGCTCACCTGAACCAGGATATGCGCCCAAGCCCATCAATGTGCACGTCACTGGGTAGTTCAAGCGCTCAACCAGATCCGTAAGCGACTTGGATGCACCACCCAAAATAACCCCACCGCCGGCGTAGATGACCGGACGCTTCGCATTTAAAAGCATCTCTGCCGCTTTGCGAATCTGCCCGGAATGCCCTCGAGTAGGGGGCGAGTACGAGCGCAACTTAATCTTCTTCGGATAGTTGTACTCGAAACGCTCATTTGGCGCTGTCATATCTTTTGGAATGTCCAGAACGACAGGACCGGGACGACCGGACTCAGCAATATAGAATGCCTTTTTAATCGCTTCTGGAATTTCCGATGGATGTTTGATCGCCATGTTGTGCTTAACGACCGGCCGCGAAACCCCCATCATATCGGTCTCTTGGAAAGCATCTTCACCGATCAGGTTAGATGGTACCTGACCGCAAAGGACGACCATTGGAATTGAGTCAGTAAACGCTGTTGCGATACCCGTAATCGTATTCGTCGCGCCAGGGCCTGACGTTACCAATACAACTCCCGCTTTACCCGTAGCACGCGCATAACCGTCAGCCATATGAACCGCAGCTTGCTCGTGACGAACTAGAATGTGTTTTACTTTATCCTGCCGAAACAACGCGTCATAAATATGAAGCGCCGCTCCACCTGGATATCCGTATATGTACTCAACCCCTTGGTCTGCAAGTGAGCGAGCAATCATATCGGCGCCAGACAATAGCTCCACGATAATTACCTTTTATAAAACAAAATGTGTATGTCTATGGAAGCTTAATCCGAGTAACGCTCGCTTCTTTTGGAAGCGTTTTCGATGCAAATTTAGTGAGTTTTTTCTTGAATGTTCTGGCGGGGAGTAACGCCGGAAAAACACGTGCATTTTTTAAACGCGCTCTTCAAGTAAACAAACAATGTTGCCGTCGCAACAGATAAACTCACTGGGGGGATAAGAAAACCACTAGGAAAGGCCTCTACAAACTACCCCGGATCTAAGCGAGCTGCAATTCTGACACTTAATTAACCAGAGTCAACATCTGCACCCAAAAATTGCTATCTAAAATGCAAAAACCTCAGAAAAAAAAGCCAAATTCACAGTTTGGTTTATAGTTAAAGCAACAAGTTTATGATTCCCTTACTAATTCTGGGTGTTTTTATATGAAAATAGCGCAACTAACAAAAGCTCTAATCCTATCCGTTTTCTTTGGTTTAGTGACCGTTTCTGCGAGCGCCGAAATATACAAATGGACAGACAAAGACGGGCGCACCCATTACTCCGACAAGAAACCAAACGCTCAAAAAGATGCTAAAAAAATCAAGGTACATACCGGGAAAGGCAGCATAGGAAATAGCAGCAACAAACCGTCAAGCGAGCCGCAACCAAACACACCAGAAAAAGAGCAGGCTCTTCGGAAAAAAGCCGAAGACCTATCGAAAAAACAGGGGCAGCAGGCCAGCAAAGAACGATGCGATGCTGTTCGAGAAAACGTTGCCAAGATGACAGAAGGCGCACGACTGCGAATCAATGAAAACGGCCAAATGCGCTTCCTAAGCCCTGAAGAAATCGCTGACAAAAGAAAAACCTATCAAGCTTTTCTTGATGAAAACTGCAGCTCGTAAGGTTTAGATTTACCAACTTACCTACATAAAAAAGCGGGCTCACGGCCCGCTTTTTTTGTTCCACTAAACTTATGCCGTTTGACGCATCCGCTTGTTGAAAACAATCTCTTCGTTTTCCACGCTGGCGCGCACAACATCTCCCGAGATAAATTCGCCTCCCAACAACCGCTGCGCAAGCGGATTTTCAACACGCTTCTGGATCGCACGCTTGAGCGGACGCGCGCCATAAACCGGATCAAATCCTGCATCTGCTAATTTCGCCATCGACTCCTCATCAAACTCAATCTGGATGCCAAGCTCTTGCAAGCGCGCCTCAAGGTTAGCAAGCTGAATTTTTGCAATTCCCTTAATTTGCGCGGCAGCCAAGGCATGAAAGACAACAACTTCATCAATTCTGTTTACAAACTCTGGCCGGAAGTGCCCAGTCACAGATTCCATTACAGAGTCTTTGATCGCATCATAGCCAGCAGGGCTTTCACCCGAGCTCATGCTCTGGATAACGTCTGAACCAAGATTCGAGGTCATAACAATCACCGTATTGCGGAAATCGACTGTACGCCCTTGGCCATCAGTCAACCGGCCATCCTCAAGCACCTGCAAAAGGATGTTGAATACATCAGGATGCGCTTTCTCCACCTCATCAAGCAACAATACGGAATAAGGCTTACGACGGACAGCTTCCGTTAAGTAGCCTCCCTCTTCATAGCCAACATAGCCCGGAGGCGCACCGATCAAACGAGCAACTGAGTGCTTCTCCATAAACTCAGACATATCAATGCGCACCATCGCTTCTTCAGTATCAAACAAAAAGCTCGCTAAAGACTTACACAACTCCGTCTTACCAACCCCAGTTGGCCCAAGGAACAAAAATGAGCCGTTTGGACGATTCGGATCCGATAACCCAGCCCGCGAACGACGAACCGCATCCGCCACTGCGTTTACCGCCTCATCCTGACCAATAACCCGCTCGTGCAACGCATCTTCCATGCGTAAGAGTTTATCTTTCTCGCCCTCAAGCATCTTAGAGACTGGAATACCTGTCCACTTCGATACGGTCTCCGCGATTTCTTCCTCCGTCACTCTATTCCGAAGCAAGGTCATGCCCACCATCTCAGCCTGCGAAGCCATATCTAGCTGTCGTTCCAACTCTGGAATTTTGCCATACTGCAACTCAGACATAAGCGCCAAATCACCGTTGCGGCGCGCACTTTCCAGCTCAACACGAGCTTGTTCAAGATCACTTTTTACCTGCTGCGAACCCTGCAAGGCAGCTTTTTCTGACACCCAAACCTCTTCCAGATCCGCAAACTCTTTCTCGACGCTTTCAATTTCCCTGTTTAGCTCAACCACCGCGGCCTTCGAGCCTTCGTCCTTTTCTTTCCTCAAGGCTTCGCGTTCAATCTTTAACTGAATCAATCGGCGCTCAAGGCGATCAAGGGATTCCGGCTTTGAGTCCATCTCCATGCGAATTTGGCTCGCCGCTTCGTCTACGAGGTCAATCGCCTTGTCAGGTAACTGCCGATCACTAATGTAACGATGCGACAACTTACCCGCAGCGATAATGGCACCATTGGTAATTTCAACACCGTGGTGAACTTCATAACGCTCCTTCAGCCCACGCAAAATCGCAATGGTGTCTTCAACCGTTGGCTCGTCTACAAGTACTTTTTGGAAGCGGCGCTCTAGGGCTGCATCTTTCTCTATGTACTCGCGATATTCGTCCAGAGTTGTAGCACCAACGCAATGCAACTCTCCGCGCGATAGTGCCGGCTTGAGCATGTTTCCGGCATCCATCGAACCTTCTGCCTTACCTGCACCAACCATGGTATGAATTTCATCGATGAACAGAATGATTTGGCCTTCCTGTTTAGAAAGCTCATTTAGCAAGGCCTTCAAGCGTTCTTCAAATTCTCCACGAAATTTAGCTCCAGCAATCAGCGCCCCCATATCAAGGGACAACACT
Source organism: Oleiphilus sp. HI0080 (assembly GCF_001635135.1). NCBI lineage: Bacteria > Pseudomonadati > Pseudomonadota > Gammaproteobacteria > Oceanospirillales > Oleiphilaceae > Oleiphilus > Oleiphilus sp. HI0080. Next base: position 1,225 of record NZ_LWFU01000387.1, on the reverse strand, counting down.
CGCTTATCTTTTAAGCCTTCGGGCACTTCGCCATTTACAATGCGCTGCGCCAAACCTTCAACAATTGCAGTTTTACCAACCCCAGGCTCGCCAATAAGCACAGGATTATTCTTTCTGCGACGCTGTAACACTTGTATGGTTCGACGAATTTCGTCATCGCGGCCAATCACTGGATCCAATCTGCCCTCTGTCGCTCGAGCTGTTAAATCCACCGTATATTTTTCCAATGCTTCGCGATTTTCTTCCGCGCCCTGATCGTTCACCGCATCTCCCCCACGAACTTTCTCAATCGCAGCTTCAAGCGCCGCTTTTTCCACATGGTGTTTTTTAAAGACGGCACCCATAGCGCCCTTATCTTCAAGCGCAGCGAGCAAGACAATCTCTGACGAGATAAACTGATCGCCCCGCTTTTGCGTGTACTTGTCTGCCAAATTCATCATACGACCAAGATCATTCGACATATGCACATCGGCATCGGCACCCTGAACCTGTGGCACGGAATCCAACGCCTCAACAACGTCGGCCTTGAACTTCGGTAAGTCTACCCCTAGCTGCTTAAGCAATGAGCTGACACTTCCATTTTGATCAAGCAATGCATGAATCAGATGCACTGGTTCGATAAACTGATTATCCTTTCCAAGCGCAATCGACTGAGCATCCGAAAGCGCCATTTGTAGCTTGCTAGTTAATCGGTCAATTCGCATTTTAAACCTCTCAGTTGGGCTATGATGTCACAGCCCGTCGTTTTACTTGCGTAATAAGATGGGAGCGAAAAACAACAATTCAAGGCCTTCGGCGCCAAATAATTGACGCAGATCAAGCCAAAGCACCCTAACAAATCGAGATCCTGTGCACGCCATAAGCATCCCAAGTCCGTTTAAATCCAGCCTCATCGCACTGCTGTTAGCGCTTTTAATCGTCGGCATTGAAAGCGTAGAAAACCAAAACCTATTTTGGGGCCCCCTCCACGATAGCGCCCATGCTTTTGCAGCCTATCTCTGCACTGCTCTCTTGATTTCCCTGCTCAAGTCAGAACAACAAACAACTGGATTTCGGCTAGCCCAAATCGGCGGCTCGCTCTTTGCGACAGGCATCGCGATTGAGCTCATTCAGCCAGCACTTGGGCGAAGCGCAAGCTTCACAGACATCTACTATAACTTTGTTGGCATTGTCTGTGCCCTGGCTGTTAGCGCAAGGGCACAGACAATGCCAACAAAGTTATAGT
>NZ_LWFU01000386.1:0-14967 GCF_001635135.1 Oleiphilus sp. HI0080 | reverse complement strand
GAAGAGTCCTATCAAACGCATAAACGACATCAAAAGTGACGGTATCGGTTTTCCCATACCGTTATAGCTTGATGAGGTAATCATAATAACAGCGAGAAAAAAATACGACCATGGTACCGCTAATAGGTAGTGACTCGAGGCAGAGACCACCTTTGCGTCGTCAGTGAACAGCTGAGAGATATCTTTGCTAAAGAAGAGTAAGATCAAGGTTAACGCAAAGCAAAAAGCAAGGCTAAATCGTCGCGTGAGAAGCAAGCCTTGCGCTACTCTATCTTGACGCCCAGCACCCCAGTTCTGACCAACAAATGGCCCCATAATGGAAGAGATCGCCATGATTACAACTAGGCATAGCGACTCGATGCGACTGGCTACGCCGAAGCCCGCGACAGCGTCGGTCCCGTAAGCGGCAACCAACCATGTTGCATAAGCGACGGAAAGGGGGGCGATTAGGTTTGTGCCAATGGCGGGAATGGCGAGCCGAAGAATATCTAGCCAGCTTTGGACGATGCGTCCCTTACAATCGCTCAAGCTTAAAAACCGAAGCCTGACGGTGAGTAAATATAAGCCGATGAAGAGAGCAAACGAGTAAGAAACGATGGTGGCGACCGCTGCGCCGGCTAGTCCCATTGCAGGGAAGCCGAAGTAACCAAAGATCAAGATTGGGTCGAGAATGATGTTTACAACTGCGACCACCATCATAATGACACCGGGAATGAAGGTATTCCCGGCTGCTCTCAATGCGGAATTACCGACCATCGGTATAACGACAATAAAGCTTCCGAGAAACCAAATATCCATAAACTCATGAATAAGCGGCATGAGATGAGCTGGCGCACCCAGTGTTCTAAAAATAGGCGTGATATTTTGATAGCCCAGCACTGCGAAGCTGGCGGCAATCACGACACCGATGAACAGAGACTGTGTTGCGTACAGCCGGACCGTTTTGGTCTGGCCTGCACCGATGGCTCGGGAAATCAACGAGGAGCTTCCGATACCAATGCCGAAGGCCAAGCTGAGTAAAACCGAAACGATGGGGATGGTGAAGCTCATCGCGGCCAACGGTTCTGTACCAAGTTGTCCGACGTACCACGTATCGACGAGGTTCATCGACATGATCGATAAAATGCCCCAGATCATCGGCACGGTCATTCGTTTTAAATGTGTGCTAACAGGGCCCTGTGTCAGGTCAGATTGTATCAAGGCTTATTTTGATTTTTTAGGTGGGGGTGTGGTTCGAGTGCTGTCGTGTTTCTTAGCGATACCTTCTTGCTCTCCGGCAAAGTGCAGGGCTGTGTTGAATGCTTCTTTCGTAAATGCCAATACATGAGCAAAGCCTTCATCACTCAATTGGCGCGCGTTATCTTGTGAGCGATAAATATTAATGAACTCTCGTTCCCTTTGATATTGTAGCGGAAGCCTTCCAGCGCCCCAATCGTGCAGGAGTTTCCATGTTTCTGGAGAATAGGTGCGGCTGTACTTTAAGATAAAAGGGATAGGATCATTGCGCGCGAGAAGCGCGCTCAAGCGAAGAATGAGTTCGAAGGATAGAGTGGCCGTGCCATTTTCAACGGCTTCGAGCAGTGATTTGTCTTTTAATTGCAGGGCGTCACTTAATTCGCTGACAGTGAGGCCAGCAACCTCTCGAAGGTCTTTTAAGCTTTGGCCCGCTGCGAGCATCAGTTTTAACTGATCCTGCGATTGAATGAGCGCTTTGCCGACTTTGTATGATGTGTCGGTTGTACGTTTGGCGAACCGGACCGCTTGACCCGCTGCACTACCAATGCGTTCAAACAGGCCTGAGATTGCTTCTTCACTCACCCAGGGATCTGGAAGACCTTGCTCGGGCGGATTTGCGGAGTTACCGGTCTTTCTCCGCTCGCCCTGACTGCGAGCGTCCTGATCAGCCTTAATGGCATTGCGCAGCTCTTCTACGAGTTCGTCTTCGCTAAGCTGCGCTTTGCCGGGTTGATCAGGTTCTTTGGTCATCTAGCGTTAACTTGCTTTTGCAATAGAAGCTTGGGCGGTCGCTTCGATATAGTCGAGCAGGACCTCCACGCTTTCGTCAACAATGAAATCAATCTCTAGCTCATCGCTGCGCGTTTCGCTAGCTTGCTTTTCGACATCTTCTTCCCACGCTTCATAATTTGCATACGGCTCTTTACCGTCAAGAGCTCGACGCCTGTTCTCTAGCGAGAGCTGCTCTTTCTCAGCTTCCTGGATCTCCCTTTCCCGGGTGGTTCTTTTGAGGGAAACTTGAGCTTGGTTGCGTTGTTTTTCCAATAGGGCGATCTCTTCAAGCAAGACTTTGAAATCTTCGTTCTGTGCAAGGCGCTTTTTATGTCTCTCGTTTAGCAGGGACTCTATGCCTGCATTGTTTTGGACGACGCTGTAATCGGCAGCTGCAATTGAATCCCATGGAAGCGCGTTTTCTAAAGCGTCTTCACCCACCTTTGTGCGGTCAACAATGTCTGGGATTTCAATGTCTGGCACTACGCCTTTGTGTTGCGTGCTCGCCCCTGAAATTCTGTAGAACTTAGCTTGAGTAATTTTCAATTGGCCATGATTTAAAGGCCTAACGGATTGGACTGTGCCTTTACCGAATGTTTGAGAACCCATTACCAAGCCGCGATCGTAATCCTGTATCGCACCAGCAAAAATTTCTGAAGCTGAGGCGCTAAGACGATCCACAAGTACTACTAAGGGCCCGCCATAAACCAGTTCTGGATCTGGATCTGTGAGTACTTCAACGCGGTCATTGGCACTTCGAATTTGAACGGTAGGGCCTTCCTCAATAAACAGGCCTGTTAGGCGGTTTGCCTCATCGAGAGAGCCGCCTCCATTGCCTCGCAAGTCGATAACGAGCCCATCCAGTTCCCCATCTGCCCGCATTTCGTTGAGCAGGTTTAAGGTATCGCGAGTAGTGCTTTTGTAATTTGGGTCGCCCGTTTGCATGGCTTGAAAATCGGCATAGAACGTTGGGATTGCGATTACGCCAACGCGCTTTTTGACTCCATTACGCTGAGTCTCGATCAGTTTGCTCTTCGCAGCCTGATCTTCAAGTTTTACTTTGTCTCGGACGATGGCGATTTGTCGTGTTTCGGTATCTACTTTTGCTTCTGAGGGGATAACTTCCAAGCGGACTGTTGAGTGTTTGGGCCCACGAATCAACTCAACAACTTCATCAAGACGCCAGCCGACCACATCGACCATGTCGCCGTCTTCGCCCTGGGCAACGCCAACGATGCGGTCAGCAGGGCCAAGCTGGCCTTGTTGCTGTGCAGGTCCGCCAGCAATCAAACGAACTACTTTTGTAAACTCGTTATCCGCTTGCAAAACGGCGCCAATGCCTTCAAGTGACAAACTCATGTTGATATTAAAATTTTCCGACAGGCGTGGGGAAAAATAGTTAGTGTGCGGGTCGTAAAGGGTGGTGAACGCATTCATGTAAGCTTGAAATGCATCTTCGCTTCGAGTTTGCAAGGCGCGTTTTAGCTGCGATTGATAGCGGGTACGGAGTGTCTTGGCGGCTTCTTCCAGTGATTTGCCTGAAAGCTTTAAAGAGAGCGCGGCGCTTTTCACCCGCTTACGCCATATGTCGCGAAGTTCATCTTCCGTCGTCGCCCAAGGAAGTTCTGATCGATCAGACAGGATGAATTCGTCATTTTCGAAGTCCATATCTTTGAGATCGTTTTTGAGGAGCTCAATTTTGTAGACAGCGCGCTTGATGATGCGCTCTTGATACCGATTGTACATTTTAAAGCCAGGCTCTAATTGGCCTGTCTTTAGCGCGCCATGCAGGCGAGTGCGGTAGGGTGCAAATTCTTCAATGTCTGACTGGAGAAAGTAGAGTCGTTGGCTATCGAGTGAATCGAGGTAATGATCGAACACACGCTCTGACAATGTTCGGTCGATATCTTGCTTTCGATAATGGCTAAGTAGCAGAGAGCGCGCGATATGAACACTCGCCTCGCGTTGAGATTTTTCAGGAGATAGTTCTGGGGTCGATTGCGCTTGTGCAAGTAGGTCATCGAGACTCTCCTGCGCTGCGTGAACAGAGCCGAACGACAACAACGATATGGCGACGACTAGTACGTGTATAAATTTCATCACTTCACTCTTTTCACTCATAGACCCTAAGAATTGTATGTTATAGCCCAGTTAGCCGCCACAAAGGTTGCCAAATATTATGGGTAAACGTGCGCTGTGTCGTTTCAGATTTGAAACTTAGCGATTCGTTTCCTAATTTGTAGACTAGCTTTAATGCAACATGTTCCCTGATTGGAATGTTTTTAGAGGAAAGAGTGATGTCTGTGCTAGATAGTATTTTTAATTATAACGAGCGCTTAATTGTTCAAGAGATGGCCGCGCAGCTAGAAAACGAGTCATGCACAGAAGAGCAACTAAGTGACATCGCGTGCTTGGCGTTAAACAAGGTGCCTGCAAAATACATCAAGCATAGCGTGGACAGAGCGTTTTATATGAGTAATGACGAGCGCGCCGAGCTAGAGGTTAGTGTCAGGGAGTCTGTTACGGAAGCCATTAAGTTTATTAAAGGCGTGAAGAACTAGCGCTCGTACGCTTAACCTCTTCAGGCAAAGCGTACGAAGCTTGATTATTAAGCTAGTGCAGACTTGCTTGATTCTTGGGTTGTCGCTTCATGCGCACCAAAGACAGCCGAGATACATGCTTTAATACGTCTTTCGTAAACTTCGCGCAGCTCGTTGCTGATGAGCATGTCTGCATACCAGTTCGTCAGTAGCGCCTCTAACTGTTCTTCTCTGCTCTGATGCCCAGCGCTGCTCAGGCCCTCTGATAGACGGCTAACCTGAAGCTGCATTCTTCGCTCTTGATCTTGTTCTGGGGAGCTAACACCCGCGGCAATCTCACAACGTATGCAGAGCTCTTTCACGGCGTTTTCGTCAGAGGGTTTTACTTTTCCATTTCCCAGATCCTGCCAAAAACGTTTGAAGTGCGACTCTAGACTCTTATCTAAACGCATTGTGCTGACAAACTCTTGTTTGCTCGCGTCCAGCTCACCCTGAGCGAATGCCGTATACGCAAGTACCGCTTTCCGCTCTGCTTCACTCCACTTATTGATGACTTGCTGAAAGCCTAGTCCCTTCAATTGCACCTTCACTTGCGCGATGAGCTTGTCGTATTGATCGTAAAGGCGGGCTTTCTCTTTTGCAGGGAGGTCACCAAGTTGCTTGATCTCTTTTCGTAACTGCGCGAGTGCAGATTCTGCATCAGCTGTTTCACTGAAAGGCTCTTTCACCAGTTCTTTCGCAGCGTCGAGCGCTGATCGAGCAGCGTTACGCTGCTCTTTCTCTGCATCTTTTGCCTTATTGCGTTCTTCGTCTCGACGTTCAAAAATTGCATCGCAAGATTTACGGAATGCTTTCCACAAAGCGCGATCTTTCTTGTGCTCTGTAATGCCCACTTGTTGCCATTCGTTCTGTAAGGTTTTGGCGCCTTGCATGGCGGCGTTCAAATCGTCGCTCTCAGCCAACGCTTGGGCGCGCGCGACAATGTCTTCTTTCAAGGCCAAATTTCGCGCTCGCTCTGAAGCGAGTTTTTCATCGAGCTTTTCAAGTACGGCGTTGAACTTCTCTTGTAGTGGGCGGCTTTTCTTGTGATCTACCGGGTAGGCATCGCGCCATTCGTTCCGCGCCTGGCGATTGATTTTCTCGACGCCTTTCCAGTCTGGATTCTCCCAGTTGTTTTGTTCTACGAAAGCACTCAATTCCTCAAGCATTTTCGCTCTTTTCGCCAAATTGTTTGATTTCACCTGGCTTTGCTGGGAATAGAACTCGGCACATGGCTCAAATGCAGTATCTGACGCTGAAGAGAAACGTTCCCACAAACTTTGATCTTGCGCACCTCCAAGAGATTTCCATTCGTCTTGCAGGCTCTTTATTTTTGCGGCTTTGTCCTGAGGATCAAGATGCTGTTCTATCAGTTGTTCCATGGCCTCACAGAGCCTTTCTTGTTGAGGCGAAGCCGCGAAGCCTTGCCAATCGCGCAGTTCGTTTAGCTGGGCGCTTCTGAGCTTTAAGCTTGCCGCAAGGTTGTTCTGGCGGCGTTTGTCGAGTTGGCCGTATGTTTTTCGCACTAACTGCATTTGTTTTTTGGAGGAGGCGAGTTGCTTTTCTTCCAACGACGCATCCAGTTTCATCAGCTGGCGCTCAAATTGATTTTCGAGCTCATCTTGTCGCTGTTTTTCCGCTTCTTTATTCGCTTTAGAGCTCGCGATCTGTTGCATGGCGCGCGCAAGTACATCTGGGCGTTCGAAATTCTCTGGCCAGTCTATCTTGGCAATGATCTTACCTAACTGCTCTTTGCTATCTTCGTTTTTTGAATCCAAGAGCGACTCAAGCGCAGGGCTTTGCTGAGTCAGTTTTTGCAGGGCGTTGTGATAGCGACGTAAAAGCCCCATTGCCGTGTTGTATGTCTTCTCTGTCAGCTTGTCGATCGATTGTGCTTTTGTTGACTCGATCCAGCGCGTTTCTTGGGTTTTGATAATCGCATCAATAGCCGATACTTCCTGCGCCGAGGCGGCTCTCTTTCGTAACTGATCAAGCGTGTCGTTTAGAGTGTGTAACGTGGCAGACAGCTCAGAATGCTCCGAATTCGATTCGCGATCATTTGGTTGCGTTGGATCAACCTCGTTCTCGTTGTCTTCCGCTTTCGCATTATTTTTTGACTCTTCGGCAAGTTGTTTTGAGCGAACATCGCATTGGTAGAAGAGATCTTGATACTGTTTCGTCTCGTCTTCAGTGGCGATCGCACTCAGCGTTACCCACTTCTGAGTAAGACTCTCTAGTTTCGCGCTGTACAGGTTAGTATCCTCTGTACTTGCGTGTTCGCGTAGGTTGCTCAACAGAGTGAGTAGTTGTTCGCGTTGTTCTTGGGCGAGTTTTTTGCGTTCACGGATGGCGCTTAGCTTCGCTTTGGCAATTTGGAAAACGTTTTTGTCTTTTGAGCGCGCAACATCAATGACCTGTTGAAGGTTTTGTTCCGTTTCGATGAGTTCGGTCGCAGCTTGGCGCACGCGGCTAAGGTTCGCTTTGCTTGCGATTGCCAGAAGGGCTTGCTCATCTTGCAAGCGAGCTAAACCGTTCATAAAGTCATTTTGCGACTCGGAGGCAATGATAATTTCAGCCAATAGTTGGTCGTTTTGAATTAAATCAAACAGACTTAGCCCTAACTGCTTGCTTTGTTCTGCTGTGATTTCAAGCGCTTGCGATTTGTCTTCTTCTTTTAAGGAAGCGTAGTGCTTGATAATCGTTGCTGGGTCTGAGAGTCGTTTAAGCGCAGCAATACGAACATCTGCTGCCGCATCATTGAGCATAAGCTGGACGAGCGTCTGTTGCTCTTCGTTGTTGGCTGAATTCAGGTCTGCAATAGCATTTTTGCGTACTTCTGAAGAGGTGTGTTGCCACTTGGGCTTAAAAAGCTTTGATAAAAAACTGGCCATGAGGGTCCCTGCTTTTTCGAACGCGAGCCATAGTGGTTTCGCGATAGTATTTGTTCTTGGAGTGCGCGTATTCTTATCATGTTTTTGCGCGGCAAGTTAATTAGTTTACCCTTGAATTTGTGTGCAAAGAAGCGTTTATTTAAAAGCCCTAATTTCATCACTTTAAGAGCAATGTAGTGGAAGAATCTGAAGACAAAACCTTGGTCACTGATTTGAAGAGCAAAGCGCTTGATTTGCTATCAAGACGGGATCATTCGGTACATGAACTCAGCGAAAAGCTCCGCCGTCACGCTCCGGATGTTGATCCGAGGCTGCTTGATGAAATCACGACTCAATTGATTGAACTTGGGTATTTGTCCGAGCAGCGTTATGTCGATATGTTGATTCGGTCGCGTTCTGCAAAAGGGCAAGGCCCTGCGCGTGTGCGTCAGGAGTTGCAGTTGCAACGTGTTGATAGCGAGTTAGTCGCTTTGTTTTTTGAGGCATGTGAGATCGATTGGTTTGAGTTGGCTCGACAAGTGAGAGAGCGGCGCTTCGGGCTGGATGATCCCGGTGATGATCAAAAGTTACGCGCCAAACAACAGCGGTTTTTGTACAGTCGAGGGTTTAGTAGTGATCAGATTCATTACGCTATGCAGCCCTCTGAAGATTAGTCCGGTTTGTCGGGTTGCAAATGGTCTTTGATGATTTCAAACAGTTCGGGGCGATTCTGGGCTATCTCATCTTTGCTCAGGCCTTCCAGAGAATGCGGATACTTAAGCCATTCTTCTGTTTCGTGCAAGTAGAAGTCAGGGCTAATGTCGGTCTGATTGCGTGTTGGTTTGTAATACGGAACGGCGACTCTAATTTCCGCCGGAGCATTCCTTCGGGCATGGTTCTTTAGGTGGTCGATCACGGCTTTGATGGTGTGCCCTGTGTCGAACACGTCATCGACAATAAGCAAGCGGTCTGTGTGTTGGACATGCTTGATTAAATAACTCATACCATGAATGCGAATCTCTGAAGAGCGGCCGTCGATACCCGTGTAGGATGACGTACGAATAGCGATGTGATCTGTTTCGATGCCGTGATATTCGAGAAGCTCCTGAACAGCGGTTCCAATAGGCGTTCCACCACGCCATAGCGCAATAATGATGCTTGGGCGAAAATTCGAGTCTAATACTTGGGCGCCGAGGCGGAAGGAATCTTCGAGAAGTTGTTGTGCGCCGATATAGGTTTTAATCGCCAAGTTACTCGTCTCAATAGCTGGTAAGTGCGTCCGATTATTTACTTTTTAACAAAGATTTTGCAAGCTGAACGACCCTACTAACGATGGCCCTAGGTTGTTTGCAATGAGCTCGGATATTCAGGCGAGAGTCGAAACAAAGCGCTATGTAGAAGAAAAGAGTCTCGTCGAAGACAGCTATCGCTTGGCGGTAATGATTTACGAGAGTGGTTTTCGGCCTGATTTTATTGTCGGTATTTGGCGAGGGGGTTCAACGGTTGGTATTTATGTTCAGGAGTGCCTTCAGACGCTTGGCATGAGAACGGATCATATAGCGATCAGAACCTCATACCGGGGTATGCAGCAATACTTTACCGCTCTCGATCAAAAACAGGATATTCGTGTACACGGGATACAGTATCTGCTTGAGAACATGAATCACGACGACAAGTTGTTGATTGTCGATGATGTGTTTCGCACTGGTCGACATATTGAAGCGGTAATTGCGCGCTTGAGCAATAAAGCAAAACGAAACATGCCCAGCGATACGAGAATAGCGATGCCTTATTACAAAGAAGGGCATAGCGAAACAGGGCGGGTGCCCGATTTTTATCTGCACAAAACAGACGACTGGTTAGTGTTGCCCTATGAGTTAACCGGTTTGAGTCTAGATGAAATCAAGGCTCACAAGCCTTGGGTCGTACCCTATTTGAGGCCAAAGCTACTGGACCTTTAATTTTGCCGATAACGAATTAGCTGTTCCTGAAATTTTGGCGTGGTGGCTGGTCGTTCTTTCTGCTTGCCGTCGTCAATCCAGCGGAGAACGTCGTAATAGCGTCTAATGTTTTGCACATAGATGACGGGCTCGGAGCCCCTGGCATACCCATAGCGTGTTTTTGAGTAGTATTTTTTTTGCTGAAGCAGTGGCAGAAACTCTTTTACATCGGCCCATTTATTTGGATCTTTGCCGCCTTTTTCGGTAAGGATACGCGCATCTTCCAAGTGCCCAAGTCCCACGTTGTAGGATGCGAGCGCAAACCAGGTTTTATCCGGTTCGGGCACGCTATCTGGAATGCGTTTGTGAATGCGGGCGAAGTACTTTACGCCGCCTTTGATGCTTTGGAGTGGATCTAGACGGTTTTTTATACCCATTTCCTTGGCTGTAACCTGCGTTAGCATCATCAGGCCGCGCACGCCGGTTGGCGATACGGCGTTAGGCCGCCAGTGTGACTCCTGATAGCCCATAGCCGCCATTAAGCGCCAGTCTGTCTCATATTGCTCCGCATACTTCTTATAGGCGTCTTCGTATTTTGGTAGGCGTTGTTTGGAATGCCGTATAAAGGTTCGAGCGCCAACATAGTTAAATTGCGCTAAATGACCATAATACCGTTCAGTGAGGTACATCAGAGTGCCGTCGTCTTTGATCTGGCTAATGAATGCATTGGCCGCCTCGAGAAGGGACTTGTCAGTAGAATTTGGGAAAAACCACGCGACGCCCTTTGGATCTCCGAGTTCAAAGGCTTTTCTGACGCGCGGGTAAAATGCGCGGTGAAGTTGCAATTCAAGCGAATAGACCAGTGCGTAATCGACCTCGCGATCTTGTACCATGCGAATGAGGTCTTCGGTATCTTCGTTGATGGCTTTCCATTTAAGATCTGGTAGCTCCTGCTTGTGTCTTTCAAGCTCCAATAACAAGTGACTATCAATCGCTACAGCGATGCTTTTTCCGACTAAATCGCTCGTCTTGCGTGGGCGAGTTGAACCGTATCGATAGACAATGACGGGCGTCGCCTCGAGAAAGCTATCGCTATAAAGATAGCGTTCGGTATTCGACTCATTGGTCATCATCATGGCTGCGGCCATATTGGTATAGCCATTGTCGAGCGCCGAGCGAACCTGAGAGCGTGTTCCGGCGACTTTTAAGTCAAGCTCGACGCCAAGCGTTTCTGCAAACATCGAGACTAATTCATACTCTAGGCCCTCCCGAGTTTCGCGGCCCTCGTAGTAAATTCCGGGAGCGTTACGAGAGATAACATGCAGGGTTTCACGCGTTTGTATCCGCTCAAGCTCGGTAGGGCTGCCGCATGCAGTGAGCATCGCGCTGAGCAAGATGAGAAGGATAAATATTGAATGGTTAAGAGGTTTCAATCTAAAGCCTTGATTCGAAAGGACTCTTTTGGAAACGAGTGTTCAAATTACTGAATAATGAGTATAGATAATGCAGAGCATTAGAGCGAGCGTAAATACTAATGTATGTTTATAGTTAACAGGGTATGGCCTTTGCAGTAGAATACGCGCCTTTCTTCTACCCGTTTACCCGCTCAGAGGCTAGCCAATACTATGATGGAACTTCGTGGCGCTCCCGCTTTATCTCCGTTTAAGCAACGTTCCCTTTTAGGCCAACTCCAACAGCTCAATCAGAATGTCGCTTCAGTCTACGCTGAATTCATGCACTTTGTGGATGTAAAAGAGGCGCTTGAGGAATACGAGCTCAACGTGCTAAACCGCTTGTTGACCTACGGACCAAAGGCAAATGTCGAATCTGTTGATGGTAAATTGTTCCTTGTCGTACCGCGCTTGGGAACGATCTCTCCATGGTCCAGTAAAGCAACGAATATTGCTCTTGAATGCGGTTTAGACAAGATCAAACGAATCGAGCGCGGTATCGCCTACTTTGTTCGGGTCGAAGGCAAACTCGATAGCGATGCGCATGCGCTCATTTCCAATGCATTGCATGATCGCATGACGCAGGCCGTCTTTCACGAGATAGCGGGTGCTGAGTTATTGTTCCGCGAGTCAGAGCCCGCGCCACTGAGCACAGTAGATGTTCTTTCCTATGGGCAAGATGCCTTGGAAAAAGCGAACCAGCGAATTGGTCTCGCGCTCGCAGACGATGAAATTGAATATTTAACGAAAGCGTTTATTGATCTAAATCGTAATCCGACAGACGTTGAGTTGATGATGTTTGCGCAGGCGAACTCCGAACACTGCCGGCACAAGATATTCAATGCGTCTTGGGATATTGATGGCGAAGCACAAGAGAAATCGCTCTTTGCTATGATCAAAAATACCAATGCCTTAGCGGGCGAAAAGGTCCTTTCCGCGTATAAAGATAACGCATCGGTTATCGTTGGGCACAAAGGTAAGCGCTTCTTCCCGAATCCTGAAACCAAGGTATACGAGCCGCATGATGAGGATATTCATATCCTCATGAAAGTGGAAACGCACAACCACCCCACGGCGATTTCTCCTTTTAGCGGCGCCTCAACGGGTTCTGGCGGCGAGATCCGTGACGAGGGCGCCACGGGTAAAGGATCTAAGCCAAAGGCTGGCTTATCGGGCTTTACTGTTTCTAATTTGAAAATCCCAGGCTTTGAGCAGCCTTGGGAAAAAGATTACGGCAAGCCGGAGCGAATATGTTCTGCGCTCGACATTATGATTGACGGGCCGATCGGAGGCGCTGCTTTTAATAATGAGTTTGGTCGACCGAATCTTGCAGGTTATTTCCGAACTTTTGAACAAGAAGTCAGTTACGGCGCGCAGACAGAGGTTAAGGGTTATCACAAGCCAATCATGATTGCCGGCGGTTTAGGAAATATTCGCGCGGATCACGTAGAAAAAGGCGAGATCTCTGTTGGTGCCAAATTGATTGTATTGGGTGGCCCCGCAATGCTGATCGGCTTGGGTGGCGGCGCTGCGTCATCTATGGACTCGGGAGCAAGCCACGCCGATTTGGATTTTGCATCTGTTCAACGAGAAAACCCAGAAATGGAGCGTCGTTGTCAGGAGGTTATCGACCGTTGTTGGCAGCTGGGTGACGAAAATCCAATAGCCTTCATTCATGATGTGGGCGCTGGCGGTCTCTCAAATGCGTTTCCTGAGTTGGTAAAAGATGGAGGGCGCGGCGGTCGTTTTGACTTGCGACAAGTTCCCAATGATGAGCCCGGTATGGCGCCGCACGAGATATGGTGTAACGAGTCACAAGAGCGCTATGTTATGGCCGTTGAGCCAAAAGATTTAGCGCGTTTTGAAGCGATTTGTGCTCGTGAACGATGCCCTTATGCGGTTGTTGGTGAAGCGCTCGAGCAAGACGAGTTGACCGTTGAAGATCCGCATTTTAATAACAAGCCTGTTGATCTTCCTATGTCGGTACTGTTTGGCAAGCCACCAAAGATGCATCGAAGCGTCGAAAGCGCCGCATTCCTCAAAGAAGTATTTGATTCAACACAGATTAATATTAAAGAAGCTGCCGAGCGCGTGCTTCGTTTGCCTAGCGTGGCGAGTAAGAGCTTTTTGATTACCATTGGCGATCGTAGCATTACCGGTATGGTGGCCCGAGATCAGATGGTGGGCCCTTGGCAGGTACCCGTTGCAGATGTTGCGGTGACCGCCTCTGATTTAGAGGGATATACCGGCGAAGCGATGGCCATGGGCGAGCGTACACCGATTGCCATTATCGATGCCGCCGCTTCCGCCCGTATGGCGGTTGGTGAAGCCGTAACGAATTTGGCTGCGGCGCAAATAGCATCGATTTCTGATATCAAAATGTCCGCTAACTGGATGGCGGCGGCCGGACATACCGGCGAAGACGAGAAGCTATATCGAGCTGTTGAAGCTGTGGGTATGGATCTATGTCCTAAACTGGGCATATCGATTCCGGTTGGCAAAGACTCGATGTCGATGAAGACCGTATGGAGAGACGAGCAGGGTGAAAAGGCGGTTGTCTCGCCGTTGTCGCTCGTTATTTCGGGTTTTGCGCCTGTGAGTGATGTTCGTAAAACGCTCACACCTCAGCTGCACGCTACCTCAGATGCAACGGATTTGATTCTCATTGATTTGGCTAACGGCCAAAACCGACTTGGCGGCTCTGCCTTGGCGCAGGTTTATAATCGTGTTGGCGCTGTATGCCCTGATGTAAATGATGCAGAAGATCTAAAAGCGTTTTTTGCCGTGATTCAGGGATTGATCGGTGACGATAAGCTGCTGGCTTATCACGATCGTTCTGACGGTGGACTTTTCGTCACGCTGTGTGAAATGGCGTTTGCGGGCCATGTTGGTGTTGATGTGAAGCTAGATATGCTTGCAGAAGATGCTTCTCATTTTGCGCGTGAGCTATTCAATGAAGAGCTAGGTGCGGTGATTCAAGTGCGTGCTGAAGATACAGAGTTTGTGCTTCAGCAATTTAATGCCGCAGGGCTTGGTGAACATACTTTAGTCATTGGGTCTCCAAACGACCGCGATAGCATTGAATTTACTTTTGATGGCGCGGAAGTCTTGAGTGCGAATCGAGCCGACTACTGGAAGATTTGGTCCGAGACGAGTTATCGGATTCAGTCCATGCGCGATAACTCTGAGTGCGCACAAGAAGAGTTCGACGCATTATCGGATACGAAGAACCCAGGTCTTCACGCGACACTGAGCTTTGATGTTAACGAGAATGTTGCCGCGCCATATTTCAATACAGGCGCGAAGCCTAAAGTTGCAGTGCTGCGTGAGCAGGGTGTTAATGGTCAAATCGAAATGGCGGCCGCATACACTAAGGCAGGTTTTGAAGCGCAAGACGTCCACATGAGTGATTTGAATAGCGGTCGAGTTGCGCTGGCTGATTTCAATGCCTTGGTGGCTTGTGGCGGCTTCTCTTATGGCGATGTGCTCGGTGCGGGCGAAGGCTGGGCGAAATCGATTCTCTTCCATGAGCAGGTGAAGAATCAGTTTCAGGCTTTCTTTGAGCGTGAGAATACCTTGGCGTTGGGCGTTTGCAACGGTTGTCAGATGCTGTCGAACCTGCGAGAGATCATTCCCGGAACAAAACACTGGCCGCACTTTGTTCGTAATCGCTCTGAGCAGTTTGAGGCTCGCTTCGTTATGGTTGAGTTGCTTGAATCGCAATCGGTGATGCTAGATGGCATGGCAGGTACTCGTATTCCGGTTGCGATCGCGCACGGAGAGGGGCGAGCGGAGTTCGGCTCAGAGAGCGCTATTCCTTCGTTGATTGAAAGTGGTCAGCTAGCGATGCGTTATGTTGACAATTACGGCGCTGCGACAGAAAGCTATCCATTCAATCCGAATGGTTCGCCAGAAGGGGTGACCGGCCTTTGTTCCGAGAATGGTCGCGTAACGATTATGATGCCTCACCCTGAGCGCGTGTATCGTACTCTGCAAAATTCTTGGCATCCATCGGATTGGGAAGAGCGAGCGCCTTGGCTGCGTATCTTTGAGAATGCGAGAGCCTTCTTTAAGTAAACGGGAGTAACGGCTAACGCTCCCTGCGTGAGCTTGCTGCAAC